>JACDGH010000005.1 GCA_013815395.1 Parachlamydiaceae bacterium | reverse complement strand
GTGTTATCCAAATTGGAAATAATGTTTGGCCCAAATAAGACTTCCATTTCCTGGCGCACATCACCGGCGCTGATGGGGATTTTTGCATCCTGGGCATCGGCAAGAATAAGTTCTTTATCGATGATTTCTTCCAGAAGATGCTTCCAATTGGCTTGATAAAATTGATAGCGCGCCTGTGCAGAAGAAATGTATTGAGGAAATTGACGATAAAATAGCAGGTCCATTTTTTTCATCAAATCCATCACAGAAATTGCTTTACCGTTAACTTTAGCTAAAATTCGGTTATTAACAACGATTTGCAATTCTTGCTCAGTGTTGAATAAAAAGGGATCAGCCTTTAGCAACAAAGGGGTACAAAGGCTTCCAAAAGCTAACAAGGACTTAAATATGTATTTATTATTCATAAAAAATGTCTCAAAAAGGTTATTACCGGTAAATCCAAACAATGACGTGCTACATTGTAACTCACATTACGAAAAAGATGCAAAAGTATTATATCGCCCTTAGCTTGAAGCCTTAGATGTTGACACGCAATACCACAAAATAAATTATATGCATTTGGCGAAGCCTCTGGCGTGCGTCGGCTCTGCCGCGCCCTTTAATTCAGGGGATCAATTTAAAGCGCCCTATATTATAAGGGATAACAGCTTAAAAATTTTATTGAGAAATCATTGCATTTCGCTAAATTTGATTCCCTGAATTGAAGGGCGCGGCATAGCCGACGCACTCCAGGGGCTTCGCCAATGGCAAACAATCTATTTTCTTCTATTTCCTGTCGTCTCCGAAGGGGCGAAATTATACTTTTGAGTCCTTTGCGTAAGGAGAGATTGTAACTTAATTTCCTTTTTCACACCATATCGAACATACCGAACATTCTTATTATCAAAAGAGTCGGTCTCTATCAAGGTCGCGGTTTCGACATAGGCTCGTTAATCTTAATAACCCTGAGAGTTTTCCCCTCGTTATTAAATGCTTCAATATGAATAGGTATTTTCTTGTATTCGCCACGATGTCGATCATTCTTGTCAACATATTGCAAAAGCCATAAATGCAATTGTTTGATATAATTTTCAGTAAGGGGGATGGATGGGAAATGGTCCCATACCTGCTGACAAACATAAGCATATCCGGCAACTTCTTGCTCATCTGGATTTAAAAGAGTAATCTTGGACAGAAGAGCTGCAACATTGCTATTAGAAAGTTTGGCACCTTCAATGCGTGTTGATGAACCTATGCTCTCCTCTCTCAATTGTAGCCACTTTTTTAAGGGCAGATAAGCGATCCGGTGTCAATCGGCCAAATTGCTGCCAAGCACCTTTAAATTCATCGATCTCTGAAATTAAATTTAAAATATCTGAAGTTATCATTAAAGAACTAGAAATATCCATAAACGTACCCATAAATACCCGACTGATTAAGGCAAATTTTTATATCAGAAAAAATATTTATCTGCATGATAGGCCATATTTGTAGGCAGGGCATATTAAATCAGAACATTTTTTTGAAATTTAAGTTATTTTGTGTAATTTGTTTATCATCATCTCTAAAGAAGTTAATACCGCGGTAGCGGTCAAAAGACTTCAGCCCCGCGTGTAGGCGCTTCCTGCGGCGGAACGTGGGGTCAATGTAACATAAATGTCACAACCGCGGTAGCGGTGTATGAAAGAGTCAAACTCCTTACCGCGGTAGTGGTCAATAGACTAAATAGGTAAAAATGACACATTCTTACAAAGCTCATTTTTTCCATTTAATATGGTCTACAAAGAACCTACACTCGGTTAGAAGTTATATTAAGAATCAGGAAAAACAGCATCAAACTATGACTTTTGAGGAAGAATATCTCAAATTTCTAGATGGACAAAGCATTGAATATGGCAAACGATTTGTTTTCGGGTAGCTCGAGTAGCCCTTTCTTACACCGCTACCGCGGTTGTTGCATTTATGTTACTTTGACCCCATGTTCCGGCGCAGGAAGCGCCTGCACGCGGGGCTGACGTCTTTTGACCGCTACCGCGGTAATAGCCTTCTTAAAGATGCTGATAAATAGATTACACAAAATAACTTAAATTTCAAAAAAATGTTCTGATTTCATATGCCCTGTATTTGTAGGCGGCCAAACTTGTACCATTTTCCCCCTGTTTTTCAATACAGTAATGACCCTGTCTTTTAAAGGAACAATTACCTCATTACGACAAATACTCATTCATCTCTTTTCTATCATAAATTAACCTAATCTTTATAAAACATTAATATTAATTTATTATAATTAATGTTCGAGGTGATTAGTTTAATTTAGACAATATTCGCCCTTTAAATTTTTAAATTAATGAGGTTTGGACAATGTCAGTTTTTAATGCAAATCATTCTATCCAGTCTCTAAATGCTTTAATTTCTTCAGAACAATATGGTTATGATTTTAATGAAAACCAAAAACATCTTAAACAGAACCTTAATGAAGAGCTTAAAAACCATCCAATAAAAAATAGTGTCGCTATTGCATGGTATTCTGTGCATGGGGGGGTAAGCATGCATGCTGCAATATCTATCGACGACAAACCTTACGGTTTTCTTTTTTGTCTTTCTAATAGGGAAGCAAAAAGTCTACGAGCATCCTGCGCCAAAAGAATAGGGAAATTGGATGATAAAGTAACGGTGCAATATCTTGCTGTCAATAGCCACCAAAGAGAAAAAATTGAGGCAATTTGCCAGAGAAGATTTTTTCCTTGCACATCGTGTATGCATTCGGTAGCTCGAATTTTAGACGTTGCAAAGGTAATTAGTATTCCTTTTCCAATCAATTTGATGCCTGCAGCGTCTTCCAAGTACTTGCATCAATTGCATACAATTAGTCACTTTCCGGAAATTGCGCAGGAATGCACAAAAGAATTAGCTGGGATACGCAAAGGAGATTTATCCAAACAAGTGACTTATGGATCGGTTAAGGTTACTAAAGATGCGGAAATTTCTGAATTTGTCTTAGCGCTTATATTTACTTTCGCATTTTCTAGCATAGCTTTTGACATTGTCACTACAGACTCTTATCCCGATATAAAAAAATACGTACGTATTGGTTGTTTGGCTCTAGTAGCTTGGAAATACTCTTCCATTTTTAAGGCAACTGCACAAGGTATGGCCCGAATATTAGAAAACCTAAATTCCGTTCAAAAAAAATAACCTTATTTTCGGCATGTCCCGAGTCTTAGAAAACCTAAATACCATTAAAAAAATATCATTTAGCAGCCTTTTTGTCTGTTTTAAGTGATCATTAAAGAGCTAAGTGATATGCAATGCTTAGAAATAGCACTTGCGCTAAACTTATTAAATTTTTATAAACAATATTTTACTTGAATATGTATTGCATCAAAACTAATTTAACATTCCTAACTAAAGGTGAATATAATGAGTTTCTGTATCTCTAATTTTTTTTGCTGCGTCGCTTCCGATGATGCCTTACAAGACCACAATGATCCACAAGCTGATTTACAAGTTGAAGCCGATCGCTTAGCTCTTATGATTAAATCAAATCTTAGTATTAGCCAGAATGCATTAAATGAATTCAATCCGCTATCTGCTGCAACAATTAAAGTAAATAATGGAGGGTTAGAGTGTTGTAACGGAACAATTCCACAAATTATCACATCGGCAAAAAAAGTATGTTTAGTGTGCAATTTTAAAGTTGAAGATGCCATAAAATTCATTGATAAAGAAGGAAAATCCTTTAGAGGAAATATATCGGTTAATGATGGATGCGCGATAGGAAATCTGGAGGAGACCAAAAAAAGCGCAGATGTAAGTTTTATCACAGATGAATACGAGTAATAAATCTGAATAGTTTCGTTTACACTGCACGAAGAGTTGGCAGTTCAAATTGTCATTTCGTGCAGTATAAAATGCGAAATGGGCGACCTCTATTCAATATCTTCACAATCATATTCAGCAGCAAGATTTGCATTTTGATAAAAGTTGAATCAGCCCTGGTTATAAAAATTTATAATTCAATTCCTGTAGCTTAATGTAGACCTTAAAATGAGAAAAAAATGAGAGAACCTTGGGCTATCCCACGCATGAGCTCTTCTGCCGGCATAGCTTTTTTGCCTTCAAGCTGGAGTTCTATGATTGCTAATGAACCTATGCCGCATTTTACGATGAGGGCATTTTTTGGAGATTGGATTTGTCCCGGTTTATCATCATATGTATCTGTTTCCGCAACTCTTGTTGCAATCACTTTCAGGCGTTTTTTTTGTCCTTTGACTTCCACAAAACACCATGCACCCGGGTGAGGATTTACACCCCTCACAAGATTGTGTATCTGCTGGGCTGGTAGTTTCCAGTCGATTTCACAATCTTCAAGTTCTAATTTAGGAGCCAAAGTAGCTGTAGTATGGTCCTGAGGGGTGCGTTGGGCAGTGCCAGCTTCGAAATCGCGAATGGATTCAAGAATCAAATCAGAGCCCACTCTACACAATTGCTGTTCAAGCTCGCCATAAGTAGTATTTGGTCCAATGGGCACTACACCTTTTTTGATCATATCGCCGGCGTCCATTTTTTTCACCATATGCATGATGGTCACGCCAGACTCGGTTTCACCCTCAATTAAGCAACGTTGAATTGGCGCGGCTCCTCGATATTTAGGCAACAGGCTAGCATGTATATTAATGCAAGCAACTTTGGGTAAATCCAAAAGATGCTGCTTAAGAATTTCGCCATAGGCTACAACGACAAAAAGATCGGCTTGGAATTGTTCAAGTGTTTCGGCAAAACTTGGTAATGAGACAAGTTCTGGTTGAAAAACAGGTAGGGGCGGGTGGTTTAATTCAGCAATTACTTTGACAGGCGTTGCCACTGGGGTTCCCGAACGCCCTAAAGGACGATCGGGTTTAGTAACAACGGCAACGACGTTAAGCTTATGTTGGAGTAAGTAGCTTAAAACATTAGCGGCAAATTGAGGTGTACCAAAGAAAATTATTTTCATTTGTTATAGTTGAGCCTCGGAAGAGATTTCTTCTTCTTCCTCTACAAATTCGAGGTCATCTTCTTGTCCTACAATCTTTTGAAGACCCAGCAAGCCTCGTTTAGAGTCGCGGCAGAACTTAATCCAATGTTGCACTTCAGGCAATAATTCAACTTCGTTTTCAATGCACTTTAACGCTTCTTCTAAATGGAGTTTAGAGCGGTAGATCAGCTTAAAAACTTTGCTCAATTCACGTCGCACTTTCAAAGGAAAGCCGTGGCGCTTTAATCCGATGATATTTAATCCGCCGAATTTGTAGGGGATGCCTCCTCCAATAGTAAAAGGCGATATATCATGGGTAACGCGGCTCATTCCGCCAACCATGGCATGTTTACCAATGCGCACGAATTGATGGATAGGGGTGAATCCGGCAATAATTGCACAATCTTCCACGGTTACATGCCCAGCAAGGGTAGCATTATTGCTCATAATGACTCGATTACCCAATGTGCAGTTGTGTGCAATGTGGCAATAAGCCATAATCAAGCAATTGTCGCCTAATTCTACCACAGAGTTTTCTTGGCATGAGGAATTAATCGTCACAAATTCTCGAATTTCACAATTTTTACCTATTTTGACAAAAGTTTTTTCGCCTCGAAACTTTAGGTCTTGGGTCTTTGTACCAATACTTGCAGAAGGATAAACGATCGTGCCTGCGCCAATCGTGGTGAATCCTTCAATATAAGCATGTGATTTGATGACCACACAATCTTCAAGAATAACATTACTTTTAATGACAGCATAGGGCTCAATTGTAACATTACTGCCAATTTTCGCCCCTGGCTCTATAATTGCTGTAGGATGAATATTAGAATTTTTCATTGATCGATTATCTTTGCTAATGTGTTATTATACTTGTAGTATAGTTATATTAATGCGTTATTACGTTTAGGATTTAAAACTAAAATCCTCACAATATTAATTTTCGATATTCCATCTTAGACTTGGCTTTTATCAATAAGAGCAAATCCTATTTCAGCTTGCACAGCGATTTTGCCATCAACAAAAGCTTCTGCCTTTATGCGGCCACCTTTTGAGCTAAAATGAATGCCTTCACCGCGTAGTGTTAGTATATCCCCAGGGCGTACCGGATTGCGGAATTTGGCATTATTTACGTTAAGTAAAACTGCGATTTTTGAGCTATCACCCTTTAGATGCACAAGTACTCCACCAGTTTGAGCCAATGCTTCGAGGATCAATACTCCCGGCATTAGCGGAGCATTGGGAAAATGCCCTTGAAAAAACTGTTCGTTAATGGTCACATTCTTCTGTCCAAGGATGTATCCTCTCTCTAAATCAATTTCCAAAATTTTATCCACCAGCAAGAATGGGTAGCGATGTGGAATGATTTTAATAATGTCTTTCGTATCCATAATTTTTTTCGGAGGATCTGGTAGTTCATTAGAAGACATTAGTGACTCTCCATCGTAATATAGTTAAAAATCTGTTTTGCCAGAGCAACATTAGAGGCGTGGCCAGCGCGGATGGCGATAATGTGGGCATGAAATTCAAAGCCAACCAAGGATAAATCACCCACCATATCCAGAATTTTATGCCTGACCATTTCATCAGGGAAAAATAATCCCCCTTTGCTGAGAATAGCATCGTCTTTGATGACAACGGCATTATCCAAGCTAGCACCCTTAATTAAGCCTCGATCCATCAACGCTGAAACTTCCTCATACAATGAAAAGGTGCGGCAGGGGGAGATTTCGCGCTTGAATGATTCCGTATCAATGTCGATTGAAAAGTATTGTGACTTAAGTAATTGCGTGGCAGGATAGTTTAATGTATAGCTAATTCGGTAGCCGTTATAAGGGATTGCTACAAGATGGATATCGCCTTCTGACCAATAAACAGGGTTGCTGAGTTTTACAATCGGAACGACCCCTTTTTGCTCAACAAGGCCTGATTCTTCAATCATGCTAACAAAGACATCCGAGCTGCCGTTTCCAACGGGAGGTTCAATCCCATGGATTTCTATACAAAGATTATCGATATTAAATGCGCGAACTGCCGCTAAAACATGCTCAACTGTATGGATCCGTACATCAGCAATTCCTAGTGTTGTATTACGTGCGTTTGCACAAACATATTCTATGGTGGCTGGAATGATCGGCTGACCTGGCAAATCGATGCGCTTGAAATTAATTCCGCTCCCTTCCTTGGCCGGAAGAAATTTCATGCTGACTTCTTCGCCAGTGTGCAGTCCAATACCAGAAAAAGACATTTCATTCTTCAGCGTGCGTTGAGGGCGGCATAGTGTTTGATGTCTAGGATGTACAAAAACCACACTTCATCTCGTATTGAATAAAAGGTTAATCAAAATCAATTTGTTATCAAAGGTAAATCGTACTTTAAAATCTACTTTTTTATCAATAAACTTTAGTCCTAAAATGAAAATTTTTTAAAGCAGGCGCTTATCAAAATTATCAATAAACTAAATCCAATAATCAATTTATCTCCAAATTGCGAGTATAAAGTTGTATAAGAATAAGTGGGTACTTGCACATATAAAGCATCCGCAATCCACTCTACTTTTTCAGGAGATTCTCCTCCTAATACGGCAACTGATCTTCCCAAACTATCGATTGCGGCAGTCACTCCCGTATTGCAAGCTCTTATTAGCGGCACCCCATTTTCTACAGTACGGAATCGGGCATGCTCTAAATGTTGGGAGGGCAGCCGTGAATTGGGATACCATACATCACTTGTTAAATTAACAAGCACTTCGGCTCCCTTCTCTCTGCCTTCGCGAATTAAATCCCCAAAAGTTTCTTCATAACATATAGATGGTGAAATTTTTAATTTACCGCATTGCATCACTTTAGCTTCTGTTCCTGGCGTAAAAGAGCCAAAGACACCATATTGTTTGGCTAATTCCCGACAAAAGGAAAAGGGGATATATTCGCCTAATGGGACAAGTACTCGCTTTTCATATCTTTCAGCATAATATGGGTGATTTGGGGTCAAATATATATTTGATGGAGTAGAATTTACAGATTCATGTCTCGGTAAGTGAGTTTGAAATAAGATCGCGGCGCTGTAATACTCCCTTTCTTTATTGGGCTTATCTTCTGCATCTTCTAGTCCAACAATCACGCCTGTCTTAAAAACATTGGCAATGGATTGCACCCAATAAGCATTATTGACCATTAGGTTTTCTTTACCTTCTTCCGTTACGATCCCTCCAAGTGGCCATTCAGGGGAGGGGAGTGCTGTTAGGCTTTCTGATCCAAGCACTTGATGAAATACGCTAACTACTTCATCAAAAGCATAAATATTAGCATAAGTGCCAAAGGGGACAACAAATTCGGGCAACACCATTAAGTCAATCGGTTTGCCCTGATATTTTTCAATGATTGTGAGAATTTTTTGCCACTCTTCTGTGACAAACCCAATCATATTATGCTTCATATTGAAATCAAGAGATTCTTCCACAGGGAACGCCGTTTGAACTAATAAGGCATTAAAAGATGAGGGTTTGATCGCTAGTTTTTGAGATTCTATTGTTTTTTCATGGTTAAGGATTTGAATTAAACCAAAAGCATAGGGGGTAAGGGCGACCAATAGCCAAAGTGTCAAGTTTGAAATATGTCTAGTAAATACCCAAGCTCTTAGGGCAAGTAAATTTGTCAAAAAAACCCAGAAGGAGAGGGCGAAAACTCCTCCTAAAGAGGCCATTTGCAGCGCATAAAGGCTGCCACCAAACACTACACCCACAGGATTGAATGAGAATCCTGAGAGGATGAACAGCCGTGACCATTCAAATACAGCCCATAGCGAGGCTAGGGTAAGGATCCTCCATAAGCTACTAATCATTTTTGAGTTAATGAAAAGTCCTATGATTCCAAACTGGGCTCCAAAAAGAGCGGCGATAAATAAATAGACGGCATAAATATAAAGATACGGATGCGAGATAAACCAGGAGATTTGGATTAATTGCACGCAAAAAAGCCAAACAAAACTCCACCAAAAACGTTGTGAGGGAAGTGAAATGCAAAGTAGAGTTCTCCAAAAAAGAGCATAGCCAATACAAGCGGCTATTAATCCAAAACCCGGCACCCAAGAAGGTTGGCCAAAGGCTACTAAGAAAAACGCAATTGCTGCATAAATCCAGCGCCAAGGAATTGATAAAGGAGGAAGGTCATAATATGATAGTGAATTTTTTTGCATAGGAAATCATCATAACAAAAAAAACAAAATCGGCAAATGAGAATATTGATCAGTAACTTAAAGTGTGGATGATTTGTCTAAAGGGGGTTGAATATCTGGGTATTTTGATTTACAGCAGCAAGAGTCGCAAGCACAGCGACCAGGCCCAGTCGAAAGCACATAAAGTAACCCGCCCAAAATTGCAAGGTTTTTTAAAAACTCAACCTGTAGAGCGACACGGTCGGCTCCCGTTACGTTCCAAAAATCATGGAAAATATAAGTGGCAGGAATCAAAAATAAAATTAAAAGCGCAGCGCCAACTCGTGTTCTGTATCCAAGAACTAAAGAAAGTCCTCCCAATATTTGAATGGATGCTGCGCCAAAAAGAAATAAAGGTATCATTGTCATTCCTTTTGAGGCCATATAAGCAGCTGTCTGATCAAAATTCATAAATTTGTTCACTCCTGACAAAATAAATATAGCTGCTAAGCAAAGTCGAGCAAAAAACATCAAAAATGCACAAATAAATTTCATAATCATTAATCATTCCCCTTATAGGATAAAATAGCAATCGTTCTGATTATACCTAAACGCATTCTGAAATTAAATATCTCTTTGCCAAAAATCGATTTTCAAATGCGTTTAGGTATAAGCATGTTGAAACATGCTAATTTGATATAGATGTAATAGAATGATTTATTTTTTGCAATACAAAGTAAACCTAATCGTGTATAGTGCATGATTGATTTACCATTTTATGAGATTTTTATATGTATCATCCGTTCCGTCATTACCACATTTTATGTATTTTAGAAGGTTACGATCAGCAAGACTTGCCCCTTGATCTGTTCTTAAAGGATTATTTTAAAGCACGTACAGCTGTCGGTTCTAAAGATCGCCCTTTTATATCTGATGCAGTTTATACGATCGTGCGCTGGCGTGGTTTACTGGATTATCTTTGTGAGTCAACTCCAGATTGGCCAAAGCGACTCGATATTTATCTCAAATGGGATCTGCCAACCGAAAAAAAACGCGCCGATATTCCTTTGCATATCCGAGCAGGCTTCCCTAAAGGGCTTTTCGATTTGATCATTGCAAGTCACGGAGCCGAAAAAGGATTAGACATTTGTCATAAAAGCAATACGATGGCGCCAATTACTATTCGCGCAAATACATTAAAAACCTCACGCGAACATCTTATTGATGTGTGGAAAGATAAATATCGCATCACAGAATGTTCCCAATCCAAAAACGGAATCACATTTGCACAGCGCATTAATTTCTTTGAATTGCCCGAATTCAAACAAGGATTTTTTGAAATTCAAGATGAGGGGAGTCAGTTGCTGGCTGAGCTTGTTAAAGTTGAACCGGGACAACTAGCCATGGATTTTTGTGCAGGAGCAGGGGGTAAAACATTGGCCTTTGCACCTCAAATGCAAAACAAAGGACAAATTTATCTTCATGACATTCGCACACATGCTCTTCTTGATGCAAAAAAAAGACTTCGCAGAGCCGGCATTCAAAATGCACAAATCATTGAAGCCGATGAAGCTAAATTAAAAAAATTGAAAAAGAAAATGGATTGGGTTTTAGTTGATGCTCCCTGCACCGGCACGGGTACTATGCGACGCAATCCTGACATGAAATGGAAGTTTAATGAAGGAATACTTAAAGAAATGGTTAGTTTGCAACGTGTCATTTTTGAACGTGCTCTGAGTTATTTAAAGCCTGATGGGCATATTGTTTATGCTACATGTAGTTTGCTTAATGCTGAAAATAGTGAGCAAGTAGCGCATTTTACAAAAACATACGGATTGGAAATTGTGGGAAATATTTTTCAGTCCACACCAACTCCAGGGGGCATGGATGGGTTTTTTGGAGTTACATTAAAAAAACTACCTATAATAGTAAAGCCATAATTTGCCTTTACATTTTCTTGACAAATTGCTATTATTTTTTATTTATAAGGTTACTAAAGTATTAAATTGTTATCAGGTAAAACATGACAGCTCTATCTTCAACACAGTCTTTTAAAACAACTCTTCCAATTGATCTAAGTATTCAAAGATCAGAGGAAAATACTTACAACCAAGAATATGCTTGGGCCGGGCGTTCAGTAAGCTCTGTTAAACAATGCCCAGGGTCGATCTCTTCAAGGTTGATATCTGGAGCGCAAAGGGTGATCAATATGCTAGGATTGGTTGTCTCCAGTCCCAGCACTCTTGCATTCGTATTTAGAAGAATGAATTGCCAAGTGATCAATGCAATAGATCAAGTAAAAAAAATGCCTGCATACTTATTTAGATTTAGAGGGGCAAGCGAATCCTTTACACGTTGTGTAGATGCAGTTGAATTCATCAAAGATATTCAATATTTTTATGATAAAGAATACAGAAATGATAATAAGCTTCAAGTAACTTCTCACATAGCTATCAGCGTAGCAAATGTCGGTGGAACCTTACTTAGGATGCAAGAAATGGGCTTTATAAAGCTTGGACAAGCCGCAAAAGCAATAGGCGAAGTTCGTTTATTTAGCTTTGTTCCTAAAGTGATTGCTAGCATACCTCTAGTTCGCGATATACAATCGCTAGAGCGCGCGGCGGCTTCTTTAGGTAAAATCCAAGTGTTTAGCGGCCTCAGCAGGCTCTCTTTGGGGTTAATCGCAGGAAGAGCTCTTATGCTTTTCTATGTGGTGTCAGCTTTAAATAGTTTGCAAACAATAGCTAATAATGGGTCATCTTCTGATAAAACACAGGCAGGACTTGATTTGTCTTACTACCTATCAGAATTAACGTTAAATGTATTGCTTACTATGGGAGTAGCAAGTGTTGCCGGCCTCGGTGTGCTGGGCGCCACCTCTATTGCAACAGGATTAGCAAGTTTTGCATATAAAAATTATAAATAAACAAGTATTTTCAAAATGTGAATAAAAAGTATTCAATTTAACCAGGTAGGATATAAAATGATTTCTTCTAATAATGAAGTTACGCGCAGTTTCCAAAAGGGATTAAATATAACTAATCAAGCGGTTTCTAAGACAGAAAACCTTCAAAAAGTTGCTAAGATAACTTCTACCACAATTGAATTTGTCGCATTGTTGACTGGAAAAGTAGTTACAGCATTTAAACTGCTTTCTTCTCGTCTAAGAGATACTTCAGATGTCATCGAAAGCTTCTGTCTCATCGGACGCGTTAAAGAGTTGGCTTGTCCAGATAAGGGAGAATATTTCTTAAAGAAAAATACTTGGCAGAAATGTGCAGACCGCATTTTCTTGACAGCTGCTGCTGTCTTTAAAACTATTAATATAGCAGCTAAATTTGCCTTTATTAACCTAGGCAAAGCAGCTA
Source organism: Parachlamydiaceae bacterium (assembly GCA_013815395.1). Taxonomy (GTDB): domain Bacteria; phylum Chlamydiota; class Chlamydiia; order Chlamydiales; family Parachlamydiaceae; genus JACDGH01. Next base: position 17,890 of record JACDGH010000005.1, on the reverse strand, counting down.
AATTTGCCGTGGGTAACGTGCCTGTGCTACGACTTATTCCTGATACTTTAATAATGATCAGCAGTTTCTTCAGTTTATGGGATAACAAAAACGTTAGCCGAAATAAAAGTGAAAAAGTTGCTGAAGCTGCATGCAAAGCTCAAAAATGGTTATATCGTCCATTAATTATTGATAATGTTCGTTCAGGTAATAATGAAACTATCTTTAGTCTAAAAAATAATTACGAAATGAAGTGTGCGCTTTTAGAACGACAAATTCATGGCTTAAATCCTGATGTTCATAGTAGAGAAATTGCAAAGAAATCAGCAGTTTTAAATAAATACCGTGATCGTCTGAGTCTGATCGCAAATAATAATTACGCAGAATTAGCTAGTGATCTTGACAAACAAGATATCTGTTTTAAGCAGAGATATTGGAGCGTAGAGCACAATAATCAAAAATTCAACAAAAATAAAGCTTGGCTAGGTGTTGCAAGTAGCGCCTCTAAAATCTTTGTGATCACTTTAGCGACCACAGGGACGGCTCTAGGTCTATGTACAGCACCTTGGGTCCTTTCTTTAATGGCTATTGGTATTGCAGTTGACTCTCTCGGTTTAACGAAATCTCTTTACGAAAGCTCAAGAGAGATGGAAATTGCACCAAAAAGAACTTTAGCTATAGCAGTATAATGAAACAAACCTCGCGCAGCCCTAAATGCGCAATTTGTGCTCGCGCGAGGTCTAGTTAAAATGAATGCCTACTTAGAATATTAATGCCCGTTTGCTACACACCGATCTTTCATTCGAATACTATTCAGTTCATGTGCATAAACAAATCATATGTCAACATCTTCGCCTCACAAAGCAATAACCCTTAAAATACATGAATGGCTCGCTGTAGCACTTCTTATCGCTATTCTTGGAGCTCTTTCCATGATGGCATATCTCACTAAGGGGAGTGTTGGGGAACAAGATCGCTCAATGCCTGCTTTTTTATCAAAATCTGGGAAAATTGAAGTGCTCATAGAAGGTGCTGTGATTAATCCTGGAACATATTACCTGCCCTCAGGAATTGCAATGAAAGATGTTTTGATGCTAGCGCAGCTTTTGCCCAATGCAGATCTGCGAAGGTTTAATATGAGCGCTCAATTAAAAAAGGGGAGGGTAGTCAATGTGCCTTCAAAATCAATGATTACCATTAATTTAAAGGGCGCTGTGGAAAATCCTGGTGAGATTTCTGTCCCTAAAGGGACTCGTCTGGTGGATCTGAAAGCGCTAATTCAATTAGGTGAAAATGTTGATAGTAAAGCTTTAAATAGAAAACGGAAACTCAAAGACGGCGAAACTGTTACAATTTCAAAGTGAAATAATTTGGTTGTCAGTAGTGCGTAGAGCCTATTCTATGTTTATTTAAAGAACTTTAGCAGAAAAAGTGTTGTACAAAAAGATGCCATTTGGTAATCTCCTCTTTTTAAGCTATCAAAACTAACTGTTTTAGTAGCAGGATTCCTTTGTTGTCTCTGTAAAGAACGCATTTCATGTGTACCTTTACACAAGTAGGCAAAGATACAATTCTTAATGTGTTATATAAAAACAAACGTTAGACGGACATATAAACGTCTAACACATTGACTTAAGGAATGAGCATTATGACGCTTAAGCAAACATCGCTTAGATTAATGGGAAAAAAGCGCGGTATGATGCAAGTGTTTGACGAGCAAGGCAACGTCACCGTCTGCACAGTTATCGAAGCTGAACCCAATGTTGTGACGCAAGTCAAAACAAAAGAAAAAGATGGCTACACTGCTATCCAACTTGGTTTTGAAATAGTAAAGACTAAAGATCCTCGCACTGTTACAAGGCGTGTTGGAAAGCCACTAGCTGGCCACTTTGCTAAGGCCGGCGCTGCACCACGACGCTACATTACAGAAGCACGGCTTGATAATGTTGATGGATACACTCTTGGTCAAGAAATAGCCTTGGATGCATTCAACGAAGTTGGTTTTATTGACGCAACTGCAATGTCCAAAGGTAAAGGCTACCAAGGCGTTATGAAGAAAAACAATTATCGTGGTGGTCCTGCATCTCACGGTTCTAGTTTCCATAGACACGCTGGTTCAACCGGTATGCGCTCAACTCCAGGTCGTTGTCTTCCTGGCGTCCCACATGCAAGTCAGATGGGCGATGATAGAGTTACAGTACAAAATATTCGTGTTGTTGCCGTTCATCTTGATGATAATGTTATTCTCCTCGAAGGACAAGTTCCTGGACCTCGTGGCGGATTAGTTTACCTTTCTCCTGCAAAGAAGAAAAAAGCTGCAAAGAAAAAATAATCAGCACCCAATTTGTTTAAAAGGAAGGTGCCACAGCACCTTAAGATGGAGTTAACTGTGACTAATCTGAAAAAATATAATTTAGAAGGCCAAGAAATTGGTCAAGTGCAAGTAGACGATCTACTAGCCGAAGCTGAAGCAAACAGCCAAATGATTAAAGACTACATCATTGCAATCAGAGAAAATGCAAGACAATGGTCTGCAAGTACAAAAACTCGTGGTGAAGTCAATCATACAACTAAAAAGCCTCACCCTCAAAAAGGTGGCGGTCGCGCACGTCAAGGTAGATTGTCATCTCCTCAATATAAAGGTGGTGGCCGCGTGTTTGGTCCAAGACCAAAATTCGACCAACATGTGCGTATCAATAAGAAAGAAAAGAAAGCAGCTATTAGATTTTTAGTCGGTGAAAAGATTAGAAACAATAAAGTGCGCCTTATTGAGACTACTGAGCTAGATGCTCCTAAAACAAAAACAGTTGTCAACTTCTTGAAAATTTGCGAAGTAAAAGGCAGAGTGTTGTTTTTAGGTGAAGGAAACTATGTGGAAATTGCTGCTGGCGAACAAAAAAAATTGATCAGCGTAGAATGTACGAAGCATGACAATTTTATTAAAAGCGTGCATAATATCCCTAAAACAGAGTTTTCATTAGCAAAAAATATCAACGGCTATCACCTGCTCATCGCAAATGAACTTGTCATGACAGAGCCTGCATTTAATGAACTTAACGAATGGCTGTGCTAATGTATTGGCATGCTAATCATATGCCTGCGATGCTAAATTAAGGAAATAATTATGAAAAAAGACCCATATCAAATCGTAAAGCATCAACATGTGACTGAAAAATCTCAGATGCTTGAGAGTCTAAAAAATGCGAAATCAAATGTTTCTCTTGCTCGATGTGAATCACCGAAATATGTTTTCATCGTCGATCCTCAAGCAAATAAACAAGAAATTGCATGGGCCGTAGAAGAAATATATCGTGAAAACGGTATCAAAGTTGTCGCAGTTAATACGCTCAATGTAAAATCAAAAGAAAGACGCGTACGCGGACGTCTTGGCACCAAAAAAGCCTTTAAAAAGGCGATTGTTACGCTAAAACCCGGCGACAGCTTAGATACACTTTAACATGGAAAAAGTGGAATACCTCACAGGATTCCATGAAATAAAAAGAAGGCTATAAGCAAATGTTAAAAAAATACCGCCCCGTCACTCCTGGTACACGCCAGCTAGTTCTACCAATGCACGAGACTCTCACTCGCGCAGCTGGTATGACCCGCGCTGTTGTAAGGCCAACTAAGTCACTGTTGTTGCCTAAAAGACGTACTAATGGCAGAAACAATAATGGCCACATTACTTGCCGCCACAAAGGTGGAGGTCATAAGCAGCACTATCGTATTATCGACTTTAAACGCGATAAAGAAAATATTCCTGCACGCGTAGCATCCATCGAATACGATCCTAACCGATCCGCATACATCGCTTTACTTAACTATGCAGATGGCGAAAAACGTTACATTTTAGCTCCGCAAGGCCTAAAACAAGGTGATAAAGTTCAAACTAGTGCAGAACCGCCTTTTCATGTCGGCTGCTGCATGAAGCTAAAACATATGCCTTTAGGCTCTACAATTTTCAATATCGAAATTATCCCAGCTAAAGGTGGTAAGCTCGTTCGTTCTGCAGGTCTATCAGCTCAGCTTATGGCTCGCAGCGGTGGCTATGCAACGATCCGTATGCCTTCTGGTGAAGTTCGTTTGATAAATGAAAATTGTCGTGCTACATTCGGTACAGTTTCAAATCCGGAGCATAATCTGCGCTCGGAAGGTAAAGCTGGCCGTCAACGTTGGAAGGGTATTCGTCCGACTGTTAGAGGAACTGCTATGAACCCTGTCGACCATCCTCACGGTGGTGGTGAAGGTAAGCATAAAGGTAACATCCCTCAAACACCTTGGGCACTATTTACACGCGGTCTTCGTACCAGATCGAAGAAAAAATCTAATAAGTTTATCGTTAAAGATCGAAGGAAGAAGTAAGGTTTATGGCTAGATCGCTAAAAAAAGGTCCCTTTGTTGACCACCACCTTCTGAAAAAAGTTGCCGGTCAAAATAAACTATCGACACGTAAACCAATAAAGACTTGGTCGCGTCGTTCCATGATCATTCCTGAAATGATCGGACATACCTTTGAGGTACACAATGGACGTAAATTCCTCTCTGTGTTCGTCTCAGAAAACATGGTAGGTCACCGTCTTGGAGAGTTTTCGCCCACTCGAACATTTAAAGGGCACCCCATTAAGAAGTAGGAGACGAGTTAATGAATAATGCCTTTGCTACAACAAAATATGTCAGAATCAGTCCTCGTAAGGCAAGACTTGCTGCAGGCTTGATCCGCGGTCTCCGCGTTCCTCAAGCAACTTCGCAGTTAATGTTCTCAAGCCTTAAAGGTGGACGTCTGCTTATAAAAACCTTAGATAGTGCTGTTGCTAATGCTGAAACACAGTTAAATGCTCGACGTGAAGATTTAATAGTAAAAGAAGTTCGCATCGATCAAGGCCCTGTATTTAAGCGTGCAAAACCTAAGAACCGCGGTGGACGCCATCCGATCATGAAGCGTACAAGTCATTTTACTGTCGTTGTTAGCATAACGGATAAGGAGTAATTAATGGGACAAAAAGTCAATCCAATTAGCTTTCGCCTAATTCGCAATCGCAACTGGCGTTCCAAATGGTTTGCAAATAAGCAAGAATTTGGACAATTGCTTGTCGAAGATTTCCGAATTCGCGAAGCGCTAATGAAAAAACCTGCTTGCGTTGGAACTTCGCAAATTAAAATACGCCGCATGAGCGAGAAAGTAGAAGTCACTATTTGTACAGCCAGACCCGGTCTAGTTATCGGTAAAAAAGGCGCAGAAATTGATATTCTTAAACAAGAATTGTTCAAGTTGACTGGTAAAGAAGTTTGGGTCGAAGTCGAAGAAATTAAGCGACCAGATCTTGATGCAAAAGTAGTTGCTGATGCAATTGCAAAACAACTCGAGCGTCGCATACCTTTTAGACGTGCAATGAAAAAAGCAATGCAATCAACAACTGATGCAGGCGCTATTGGTATCAAAGTTCAATGCTCCGGCCGTTTAGGTGGTGCAGAAATTGCTCGTACTGAATGGTATAAAGAAGGTAGCACACCTTTACATACTATCCGTGCCGATATTGATTTTGCGATGGGTCGTGCTGAAACGACTTATGGTAGCATCGGTGTGAAGGTATGGATCTATCGAGGTGAAGACTCTATCAATCCTAAGAAGGAGGGCGCTTAAAAATGCCTCTACAGCCAAAAAGAACTAAATTTCGTAAAATGATGAAAGGCCACAGCACAGGCCTAACTAAAGGTGCACAATTTGTACACTTTGGTGAATTCGGCATTCAGGTGCTAGAAAGAGGTTGGATTACAAACCAACAAATCGAAGCTTGCAGAGTAGCAATCAATCGCTATTTTCAACGCCGCGGTAAAGTTTGGATTCGCATTTTCCCCGATAAACCTGTGACTAAAAAGCCAGCAGAAGTTCGTATGGGAAAAGGTAAAGGAAATATTGATCATTATGTGGCTGTGGTTAGACCAGGTCGTATCTTGTTTGAAGTGGCTAACGTGCCGAAAGAATTGGCTCAAAATGCCTTGCGCCGTGCTGCTGCTAAATTAGGCCTAAAAACGCGCTTCGTAGAACGCGTCGAACAAGTTTGAGGTATAAATGTTAAAAGCTAGCAATCTAAGAGATATGTCCGTTGATGAGCTGGAGCTTACTTTAAGCGATCTCGCTAAAGAAATTTACAAGCTCGTCAATGAGATGAAGCGTGCAAATAAGCCTGAAAAGCCGCACATGCTTCGTCAAAAAAGAAAAGAGAAAGCCCGATTGCTCACCATCCTACATGAAAAGCAATCATTTAATTCGTAAAAATATTTGAGGATTTTTCATGGAGCAAAAAGAAGAAGAAAGAATTTCTAAACGAAAAACGCAAAAGGGCGTTGTTGTTTCCAACAAAATGCAAAATACTGTTGTTGTTAAGTTGGAAAGAACATACCCTCACCCGAGATATGGCAAAGTAATTACACGTGCCAAAAAGATCTACGCCCACAATGACGCTCCGCTAGAAATTGGTGATGTAGTCAATGTTGTAGAGACAAGACCTATGTCAAAACTGAAGCGCTGGCGCGTGGTTGCTTAAATTATAAATGGAATTCGCAGCGGTGCTTAATCCGAGGGCTTTTGTTCCCTCGCTGGTTCATCAGGCGAATTCAAAATGCGATTAAACATCGGAGTTAGCAAGTTATGATTCAGCAAGAAACCAAGCTTAAAGTTGCTGATAACACAGGAGCAAAGCGGGTAAAGTGTTTTAAAGTTCTCGGTGGTTCCAGACGAAGATATGCTCATGTTGGAGATATAATCGTTTGTTCCGTTCAAGAGGCAGATCCTGATGGTAGCGTGAAGAAGGGTGATGTTGTTAAAGCTGTTATTGTACGTACTAAAAAGTACATTAGACGCAAAGATGGCACCTTGATTCGATTCGATACCAATAGCTGTGTTCTCATCGACGACAAAAACAACCCACGCGGTACTAGGATCTTCGGAGCCGTCGCCCGTGAAGTTCGCGATAGAGGATTTTTAAAAATCGCTTCTTTAGCACCCGAAGTGATGTAATTATTGTAAGGCAAGATTAAGTATGGAAAATATTACACAAAAAAGTAAAAAAATCCGAAAAGGCGACAAAGTCGTTGCTATTTCAGGCAACTACCGTGGTCGATTTGGTATTGTATTATCATGCTCTGGCACTAAAGCGATCGTACAAGGTTTGAATCTTCGTAAAAAGCATGTAAAGCCTAGCGAAGCAAACCAACGTGGCGGCATCATCGAGTTAGAAGGCCCAATCCATATTTCGAATTTGAAAGTGTGTGTTGGAGATAATAAAGCTGTTAAATTGAAAGTACGCTCAGTAAAAGATGGAGAGCGTCAACTAGTTTATAACGATGGCGACCAAGAGGTTCTCTATCGCTCTCTAAAAAAAAATAATTAATGAGTTAGCAAATGTCTAGGTTAAAAAAACAATATCTAGAAAAAGTGAAAAGCGAACTGCAAAAGAAATTTGCATTCGATAACCCTATGAAGATCCCTAAGGTTCTGAAAATTGTTATCAATATGGGTATCGCTGAAGCTTCTAAGGATAAAAATTCAATCCAGGATTGTGTCAATGAGCTCGCTCAATTGTCCGGACAAAAACCTGTGATTACTAAAGCCAAAAAGGCGATTTCTAACTTCAAACTACGCGAAGGACAACCTATCGGTGTCAAAGTAACTCTTCGTGGTGTAAGAATGTATGAATTCATGGATAGATTCTGTAACTTGGCATGCCCTCGCATTCCTGACTTTAGAGGCTTTCCAAGCAAGTGCGATGGTAGTGGTAACTATACACTTGGACTAGATGATCAGCAAATTTTTCCCGATATCAATCTTGATAACGTGAAAAAAGCTCAAGGGATGCATATTACCTTTGTGACGTCTGCTCATACTGATGAAGAGTGTGTTGAACTACTGAGATTGCTCGGTCTACCATTTAAAAACTTACCGATTTCGGTTGCAGCCTAATAAAGGAGATGAAATCTATGGCAGTTATTAGTGATCCAATAGCCGATTTCCTTACAAGAATTCGTAATGCAACAAGAGCTCAACATCGACATGTCGATGTAGATTGGAGCAAAATGAAGGAAAATATTGCTCAAATCCTGAAAGCAAAAGGGTTCATTGAAGCCTTTTTGGTAAAACATGAAAATAGCCACCGTGGTACTATACGCCTAATTTTAAAGTACACTGATGGCCGTCAACCTGTTATTAAAGGGATGAAACGTATGTCTAAACCAGGCAGACGTTGGTATGTTGACTGCGAAGGGATTCCTCAGTTCTTTGGCGGGTTAGGTGTACCTATCTTGTCGACTTCTAAAGGCGTCATTGCTGGTTATGAAGCAGCACGAGAAGGTGTCGGTGGCGAACTTCTTTGTTTGGTGTGGTAAATATTTAATCAAACGAATACAACTTCTGTTTGTAGTCCGTTATAAGGAGAATAGTTGACATGTCTCGAAAAGGTAAGCTTCCAATAGCGATTCCCAAAGGGGTTGAAGTAAAGGTTTCTGAAAAAGAAATCTCTGTAAAAGGACCTAAAGGTACTCTTCATCAAGCTCTTGTTGATGGTGTAATTGTAAACGTGGAAAAAGAAGAAATAATCATAGCGCTTGATGCTGAGCATGAAAATGCTGGCAACTTTCACGGCTTATATCGTTCCATCATTAACAATATGATCATCGGTACATCTCAAGGCTTTGAAAGAAAACTGGAAATGATTGGTGTTGGTTACCGCGCCGCAGTTCAAGGGAATCTCTTGGACTTGCAAATTGGCTTGTCCCATCCAATGAAACTTCCTATTCCTGAAGGGGTAACCGTTAAGGTTGAAAAGAATACACAAATTTTGCTTTCAGGAACTGATAAGCAAAAGCTTGGACAATTTGCAGCGACTATTCGTTCGAAAAAGCCTCCTGAGCCTTATCAAGGAAAAGGGATCCGCTATCACGGCGAATTTGTTCGCAAAAAAGCTGGTAAGGCTGCTGCGAAAAAATAAAATTGCTGACTGACAGCATTTTAAATTTTGCCAAAAATTATGGGGACATGTATTATGTCCCTCGATTAAGATCTATAAGGGTTTTATGCGAAGCAATTTGATAAAAAAACAACGAATCCGAAAAAATCGCACACTACGCGTACGTAAAACTTTGCGTGGTACTAGCGAAAAGCCAAGATTATGCGTAATCAAAAGTAATAAGCACATTCATGTGCAATTGATTGATGACCAGTCTGGCAAAACTTTAGGCATGGCAGCAACGTTCTCGACAGAGTTTCGCGGAACTGAATTCTCTAAAAAGAATAAAGTTTCTGCAGCAAAACTTGGCGAACATATTGCAGCTATTGCTAAAGATAACAATGTTACACAAGTGATATTCGACCGCGGTCCCGCTAAGTACCATGGTATTTTAGCTGCGCTCGCAGATAGTGCTCGCGCTGCAGGGCTTCAATTTTAAATTCGGCAGCGGGTATATCACTGCTGAAAAAAAATTAAGGGTTTTAAATGGCTAAAAATAATGATTCGAAAAAGGAAAAAAGCCACAGCGATGTGACTGAAAAAGTACTTTATATTAACCGCTGCTCCAAAGTTGTTAAAGGTGGACGTAAGTTTAGCTTTTCAGCTTTGATTCTTGTAGGTGACGGAAAAGGGCGTGTTGGCTTTGGCTTTGCTAAAGCAAACGAATTGACTGATGCCATCCGTAAGGGTGGTGAAGCTGCTCGTAAGCAAATGGTTTCTTATCCTTTGCATGGCACTACTATCCCTCATGAAGTTATGGTGAAATGGGACGGTGCTGTAGTACTTCTTAAGCCAGCTCCTGATGGAGCCGGTGTAATTGCTGGATCTAAAGTTCGGGCAGTTCTTGAAATGGCTGGAATTAAAGATGTTATGGCGAAAAGCCTTGGTGCTTCTAATCCTATCAATCAAGTTAAAGCTACATTCAAAGCTCTTTCCCAGCTAAGAACACGCGATATGATTAAACAGACGAGAGGTGTGTAATGTTATCACTTGGAGCTCTTAAGAATACATCAAGGCCCAAAAAAAGCATCAAACGCGTTGGTCGTGGTCTAGGCTCTGGTCTAGGCAAAACATCTGGACGCGGTGAAAAAGGTGCGGGTTCTAGATCTGGCTACAAGCGTCGTCTTGGCTACGAAGGTGGTCAGTTCCGTACGTTCATGAAAATGCCTATTCGCGGATTTAATAATGCACGCTTTCGCGATGAATATAAGGGTATTAATCTTGGACAAATCGATGCTGCATTCGAAGATGGCGAAATCGTCAACATGGAAACACTTGCAGATCGCGGAATCATTAAAGGACGTAACGTTAAAGTTAAAATACTTGGTGGCGGCGAACTGACGAAGAAAGTGACTATTGATATTAGCACAATCTCAGAAAGTGCTAAAGAGAAATTGCAAAATGCAAAAATACCTTTCAACGTGCCAAGCAATGCTTAATTAACTCCTGCTTAACCACAGAGTAATGTCAATGCTTCGAGAAATCCAACGAATTGCGCAAGTCCCAGAGCTGAAATCGAAAATCCTATTTACTTTGCTTATGTTGGCAGTTTGCCGCATAGGAGGATTTATCCCAGTGCCTGGCATCAACGGTGAAATTGCCGTGAGCTTTTTCAGACACGCTACTGGTGGGGGTCAAAACCTCTTTCAGATGGTGGATATTTTTTCTGGTGGTGCATTTTCACAAATGACGGTTGTCGCGCTAGGTGTAGTTCCCTACATCTCCGCCTCAATCATCATGCAACTTCTTGTTGCATTGTGGCCTTCACTACAGCGAGAAATTAAAGAAAATAGCGAGCAGGGTCGCAGGAAAGTCAATAAAATGACACGTTTCCTTACACTCATACTTGCTTTTTTGCAATCAGGCCTTTTTGCTAAATATGCATTACAAATGAATATAAGCCGGCCAGGAATCATTGCTGGGGAGCTTTTGGATATTCAAATGTTTGGTTTCCCGTGGCTTTTCTATCTAATCGTTATTTGTACTATGACGACGGGTACTGTCTTTTTAATGTGGGTAGGCGAGCAAATTACAGAAAGAGGCATAGGCAATGGCATGAGCCTGATCATTATGATCGGTATCCTTTCGCAATTGCCTACTGCTTTTGGCTTGATCATGCAGCAGCTTAATTTGGACTCGCAAGTAGCAGGTCAAATGAGTTTTTCATCTGTAGTGGTACTTGCAAGTCTTTTTGTTATTGTAACCATTGCCACCATATTAATTATTCAGGGTCATCGCCGAATACCTTTGCAGTATGCTAGACGTGTTGTTGGCCGACGTGAAGTTCAAGGTGGCAATTCTTACATCCCATTAAAAGTTAATTACGCTGGCGTTGTGCCAGTAATTTTTGCCTCTTCCCTATTAATGTTTCCAGCAACTCTGGGAACGTTTATTGGTAAAGGTAATTGGATTGGTGAATTTGCCGGATGGTTGTCACCTGGGAATACTTTGCATCTGATTATGTTTATCTTGCTGATCGTTTTCTTCACTTATTTTTGGACTGCTACTCAGTTTCGCCCTGATCAAATAGCTTCTGATATGAAGAAGAATGGCGCGTTTATTCCTGGCATTCGTCAAGGTAAGCCGACGCAAGACTACTTAGAACAGACAATGAACCGAGTGACTTTACTCGGAGCCGTGTTTTTGGCACTCATCGCTATTCTTCCAACGATTATTGGAAGAATTCTTGGTGTGCCGCAGACCATCAGTTACTTTTTTGGTGGTACCGCCCTCTTGATTCTCGTTGGTGTTGTTCTCGATACAATGAAACAAATCGAGTCACATCTGCTTATGAAACGCTATGATGGTTTTATGAAGCGTGGGCGCATCAAAGGTCGCTAATGAAGTTTACTTTTGCATTAAATGCAAGAGTTTGGTAACATACTTAAATCATTTTGTAAATTGAGGGACGCGATAATGCGTCTAATAAGAGGAGTATCCAATGCCTAGAATTATCGGTATCGACATACCTGATAATAAACGTTTAGAGATTAGTCTCACGTATATATATGGTGTAGGTCGACATAGGGCACTAGAAGTCATCACAGTGTTAGGTTTAGATCCTGCTATGCGAGCAATTAAGTTAACCCAAGATGATATTGCACGCATCAACGGGTTGCTACAAGCTGAATATCTTGTTGAAGGTGATCTACGTCGCCAAATACAAAACAATATCAAGCGCTTGATCAATATCCATTCCTACCGCGGTATGCGTCACCGTGTAGGCTTGCCTTGTCGCGGACAGCGCACTCGAACAAATTCAAGAACGCGAAAAGGTCGACGTAAGACCGTCGCTAATAAGAAAAAATAATTAGAGGAGTCCCGAACTTTGAGTAAGCAAGCCCCAACTAAAAAAGTCGTTAAGACAAAAAAGAAATTTGCTAATCATGTGCCTTCAGGTGTAGCACATGTAAAAGCAACGTTTAACAATACTATTATTGCAATAACAGACCCCTCAGGACGTGTTGTCTCTTGGGCTTCAGCTGGAAAAGTAAACTTCTCCGGTTCAAGAAAGTCTTCTGCATTTGCTGCCACTGTAGCTGCGCAAGATGCTGCTAAGAATGCAATGACTGTGGGTATGAAAGAAGTTGAAGTTAATTTGAAAGGTCCTGGAGCTGGTCGTGAATCAGCTGTTAGAGGTCTTCAAAGTGCTGGACTTACTATTAGCGCGATCAGAGATACAACTCCAGTGCCGCATAATGGCTGCCGTGCTCGTAAACGTAGACGTGTATAAGAATATAATTAAGAAATTGCCAGTAAACATTGTCTCGATGACAACAAATTTATAGCCCCAAGCAGATAACATCATTCGGGACTCTAAAACTTATCTTTACTATCAGGAGTTGCAGCATGTCAGTTAAGTACGGCAAGTTTGAAATGCCACAAAAAATTACTCTCGATGAAGAGTCAGCTACGCCGACATTTGCACGTTTTATCGCCGAGCCATTCGAAAGAGGATTTGGGCATACTGTTGGAAATTCCATGCGTCGCATGATGTTGTCTTCATTGGAAGCTGTAGCAATTATCTCTTTGCGCATTGAAGGAATATCCCACGAGTATATGTGCATAGAGGGAATTCTTGAAGATATGACTAATATCATTCTAAACTTTAAAGGAGCTTTGCTCCGAAAGTTACCGATGGATGATACTGCATATTCCAGAGAGCCTCGCATCCTTACTAGTTTATTGGAGATTACTCAGGAAGATCTTGATAAGCATAAAGGACAATATCATGTGAAATTACATGATGTAATTGAAGATGGCAATTTTGAAGTTGTCAATCCTAACTTACATTTGTTTACTGTTACTAAGCCAATGCGCCGTCAAATAGACTTACGCGTTGCTTTCGGTAGAGGCTATGTTCCGTCAGAAAGGCATGTCGTACGCGATAAAACTTCTGATGAAATTCTAATCGATTCAGCGTTCTCGCCAGTACGCTTAGTTAACTACATGGTTGAAAATACTCGTGTTGGACAAGATACAGATTTTGATAAATTAATTTTTGAGATCACTACTGATGGCAGAGTGACTCCTGTTGAAGCAATTTCATTTGCTTCACAAATTTGCATTAAACACTTTGAAGTGTTTAGCAAAGTAAAAGCGCACATTCTTTCCTTTGACGAAGGTCTTGGCGAGGGCGATGGCGATCAAGATGAGATGATGGAAAAACTCGGGCTTCGTATTGACGAGATTGAGCTTTCTGTCCGATCGACTAATTGCTTGAGCGGTGCTAACATTGAGACTATTGCGGAGTTAGTATCTATTCCTGAAAGAAAAATGTTGGAGTTCCGTAATTTTGGCAAGAAATCTCTTAATGAGATTAAGGCTAAGTTGCACGAGATGAACTTACATCTAGGAATGGATCTTGCACGCTATGGCATCACTTCCGACAATGCCAAGGAATTCATTCGTGAGTATCATGAAGAAAGAAAAGGTCGTAAAGAAATAGCTAAAGTTGAAGAGTAATAGGATAGTCATTTATGAGACATTTAAATAATACATGCAAACTCAATCGCACTTCGTCACATCGTCGTTGCATGTTTGCAAATATGCTAAAATCGTTAATTAATCATGGTCGTATTGAAACGACTGTGCCTAAAGCAAAAGCCTTGCGTCGCTTCGCCGATCGCATGGTGACTTTAGCAAAGAAAAATACGCTGGCTGCAAGACGTCAAGCTATCGCTCAGTTAATGATTCGTTTTAATCCATTAACTGATAAAGAAGAAAGAGCTGCTAGACAAGGCGATACAAGTGCTTATAACGATGATCGCCTCGTTATCGATAATCTATTTAGTGTGCTTGGTAAGCGCTTTGTTTCTCGCAATGGCGGCTATACACGCATTATTAAGAGTAATAGACGCGTAGGCGATAATGCACAAAACTGCATCATTGAGTACCTTAGCGAATAATTCTTTCTTGAAAAAAGCGACATGAAAATGTCGCTTTTTTTTCATTCTATAGATGCGTTTGATGCACGCTCAAGGTGCCATTTGGACCGTTCTATTTAGAAGTCCTACTCTTCGAAAGCTGACAGCTTTTTTTACCACAAACATGCCATACCTTTTCCTTTACTTTAGTTCTCTATTCATCTATGATGAAAGCTTATATGCTAGATGGATTTGCGATAAAATTCAGCTATCGATATTTCGTTTGTAAATACCTGAAATTGAAGAAGTTAGTTAAAGATCGGAGGGTGCTATGCCTGTAAATATTGCAATTAATGGTTTTGGCCGAATTGGTCGACTTGTATACCGCATTGCTGCCTCACGTTCCGATTTAAATATTGTAGCTATCAATGACGTTGTGCCCTGTGATAATTTAGCTTATCTTTTAAAATTTGATTCTACGCATGGCACTTTTGACGGTACTATAGCCACAGAAGGGGAAGCTATGATTGTCAATGGAAAGAAAACAATTGTACTTTCAGAGCGCGATCCCAAAAAACTTCCTTGGCGTGATTTAAAAATTGACTTTGTGATTGAATCCACGGGATTATTTACGACAATGGAAACAGCCGGTCAGCATCTTACTGCCGGCGCGGGTCACGTGATTATTTCCGCTCCCGCTAAAGACGATGTTCCAACCTTTGTGATGGGTGTTAACCATCAGAATTATCAGCCTGAGAAGGATTTAATCGTTTCTAACGCTTCTTGCACCACTAACTGTTTGGCACCGATTACAAAAGTTTTACTAGATAATTTTGGTATTGAAGAGGGGTTAATGACCACCATTCATGCTATGACAGCAACCCAGCCAACTGTCGATGGTCCTTCAAAAAAAGACTGGCGCGGAGGGCGTGGAGCTTGTCAAAACATTATTCCAGCTTCTACGGGCGCTGCTAAGGCTGTGGCTTTATGTTTGCCGGAAGTTAAAGGTAAGCTAACGGGAATGGCTTTGCGTGTGCCGGTTGTAGATGTCTCTGTTGTTGACTTAACTGTTCGACTGAGCAAAGCCACTAATTACGAAGAAATCTGTCGTGTCATGAAAATGGCAGCAGAAGGACCGATGAAAGGGATTTTAGCTTATTGTGATGAGCAAGTGGTGTCTTCAGACTTTATTGGCAGCACCTACTCTGCAATCTTCGATAAAGATGCTGGAATCGCTCTTAACGATAAATTTTACAAGATAATTGCCTGGTACGATAACGAAATGGGATATGCCTATCGTGTTGTCGATTTGCTTGAGTATATGGCAATGCATTAAATCATATGACTTATCAGATATTGAAAGGGAAGCACACTTTTTATGAATGACATATTCAGCTTCCTAGTTCGCTATCTGTTTTATTAAAACTATTAACAATGGAATGAATCAAGTGGATTTTACACGTGAACCTATTATTGAAACTGTTATTACTCCTAGAGAGGGATGCAAATTAGTTGTTCGTAGCAGCAAGAGTACTGCGCAAGAAGAATATTTTGTCGATGCTATTGAGGTGGTCTCCTTTGGCCATTCTTTTTTCTTTCGCTCTATGGAGCGCCCAAAGGCCTTTTTGGTTCCGGTCAGTGATTATGAAGTTCTTGAAGTGCGTGAAGCGCGTATGGTTCTGAAAAATGTTGGAATCGATCGTGCTATCAAAATTGGAGGTGGACGCGATGCTCAGATGCGCGCTAGCACACACCATGAGCATCCTCCGGAAAAAGTTGAGTCAAATCAGCAATCTCAAGAAGACTATAGCGCGCCAGTTAATGAAGCTCCCGCTCAAGGTGCTCAAGCAGATGCTAAATCTGCTGTCGACCCGCGTCTGGATAAGAAGCGTGATCGCCGACGTCAATATCGCCGTCGTCGCGGCCGCGAAGATGGTGTAGAGGGTGCAGTGTCAGAGGAGTCTTCTAACGTCGATAATAAAGAATTAGCCCCGCGTATTGAATTGGCAGAGCCACGTAAACTTGTAGCTGGGGATGAATCGCTTGTTCAACCGGTTACAACAGCTTCAATATTAACTTCTTTGTTGCCCCCACCTTCAACACTCATTTCAGAAACAATTGCCCGGTACAAAGATAATGCTTTATTTAGAGGAGCTTTTTATTCTAAAGAAGAGCCAAAACCAGTGAATGTCGAAGAGAAGGGGCCTGTTATTCCTATAGAACAGCCCGAATACGGCAGTTTCGAAGTTTCAGAAGAGGAAGAAGAGCGTATTTATCAACAACGTAAGCAGCAATCTAATAATGAAGGCGAGGATGATGAATCCAATAAGCCAGAAAGCCCTTTAGTCGATAGTCATCAAGATGATGCTAGTATGGATAAAGAAGCTGTAGCAGAACCAGAAGTGCCTGTAGAGAATTCTGAGCGTGTTGATGAATACAATTCATCCGAAGATTTTTTCGAAAATCCTATTCCTACAGAGGATGCTCCGCAGCAGTCTACGGATGAGAATGCGATTCAAGAAGAGACTCAAAAGGAACAAAACGAGAATCATCAGAAATAAGAATGGGTAATATTTACTGTAAGCCTTTTCAAGCTATTGCTTGAGCCGGCTTACAGTATTTTCTTTCTATTTTTTTTAGAGTTGTTGCAGTTTTTCTTGACTTAATAGTCACTAAAAGGTTAAGTTCTTCTCTTTATCTCACTTGTAATGCTCGGATGGTGAAATGGTAGACACTAGGGACTTAAAATCCCTTGGCAGCAATGCCGTGCCGGTTCGAGTCCGGCTTCGAGCATCCAAACCGCAAGAAGATGAGTCCTTGAACAAGACTTAGTTATCTTCTTATTAAAGGGCTTTAAGTCTTCATCGACTTAAAGGCCCTTTTTTCATTTAAATTCATAAATATACTTTTCGTATACTGTTCAATGCTATCGATGACTTGTAAAATGTCATAGTGGCGATAAAAAAGTTTCTCAGTAGAAAGCGCTTTTTTGTGAAATGCCTTTAAGCATATGCGAAGCCCTGGCGTGGGATTTCCCCTGCCCTTAGATTCTGACAAACACTTTAAGCTAAAACTTAAGTTGCGAAAGAAAGCTTTTAAGCAAAAGAGTCTTCTAGCCTATGCGAAGCTTTCAGCATTATCCGTTCCTATTGCGTTAGGATAGGATTTTCTTATCATTAAAATCCTCAAATTTTAGCAAAACCCTGTAAAACATGGTTTAGTAAGATATGTTAATGAATATCCATGGTGCTCTGTTAACTGATTTGAAGAAAGCTCTCCAACTTCATTTTGTAAAACGATAAGATGTTTCAAGACGGATACAGTAAAGTGGGTGCATTCTAATGCGCTAGCAAAGCGCAACAGGAGCTGCGCACTGCTATGAGTTTATTTTGCAAGAGATTACTTTTCAGCTCGTCTTTAAAGTTGGAAATTACCTTCATGCTTACTTCTTAAGCCCTTGAAGCCGTAGTTGGAACGGAGTGAAAACGAAGGCGGCTTCAGCCAAGAAATCTGCCAAAAATAACTTGAGACAAAGGGGTAACC
>JACDGH010000141.1 GCA_013815395.1 Parachlamydiaceae bacterium | reverse complement strand
TGGATATGTAATCCCAAGTTCAGTCGCTAAGGCTCCAGCAGCCGCAATCAATGCAAACCGATTCAGTACGCGCAAGACCTGCCCGTTAAGCATTGGGGGGAGCGTTTTTGTTCTTGAAGGTATACAAAAAGTCCCTAAATGCATGCGATGTTTTTAGGAATATCTTTGATCAATTCTTTGAAGAATTCTTGTCCTACTGTTACATGAGATTTTTCTGCATTCGCACAACATGCGTGAAAAAGAATCTCTTGAGGAAATAAAGTGAATGTGCTCGAAGACGCCATATTGACCCGTAAAGGTTGGAATGTCTACAACCCTTACTTAGCGATTAACTGTTGCTGACGATCGTTTTGTGGCTCGGTGAGTGGGGGGTGTCGATAAGAAGCTGCCGTTCTTTACCCAAATGTTCAGGCGTTAAGTAAATAAGGGCATATTCACCAAGGCGTTCTTTCCAGTATTCCAAATGACAGACAGTATCTTTTGCGAAACGATGATGCTCTAATGCACCGCTTTGCTTGTAGTGATTGACGAGATCAGAAAATGTTCCTTGAACCTTATGCCTCTCAAATTAAAATTGCCCAGCTTTAATTGTCTGACAATATCTATCTTCCAGTAATTAGCTACCTCTTTTCACTCACTTTGCTTACATACTGTAGGATAGACTTTGATACCAACAACTGCTCGCCAACCGACGACTTTTCCATTTCGATCTTGACGTTTATAAATAGACGTAGCTCAAACCTCATAAGAGTTATAGTTTGAGCGGTTGGATAGTGCTAGTTAAGATTGATATTCACTGTACCGAATTTGCACCGCAAGTGGTAAAACTAGCTTGATATAAGGATTTATTTCAAGCTGAATCATACTTGTAAGTGCTTATGGGTGATGGATAAAAGTGGGACAAACTGGACTTGAACCAGTGACCAGCGGGTGATGAGGGCGGTGGTCTGCCCTATAACCCAATACCATCCAACCGCTATGAGTAGGATGATAAAGGGTTTATGGCTAAAATGCTAATGGAATTTGTTGGTTTTTGATGGTGCAATAGACTAGTCGTTGCACCGCTAGTGCACCGTTAAAAATGCAGGGTGCAGGCCTGACACCCAGCATTGAAATAAAACATTGTCATATCAACTACTGGGAAAGTCTGCTGGAATTCCTTGATTCTTCTAGGAAATACTAGTACAATGCCTCCATTATCCCCTAAAAACGCTCTAAGGCACAAGGGACTTATGTTTGCTGTGATTTATCAAGATTATGTAATGGTCTTGGCAAGAATCTGAATATAAAAAAGCCTGGAATGCTGTGGGTCGCTACTTTGTCGAAAAACGATGAGCAATCGGTTCTGTAAATCTTTTTCTTGCAAAATCTTAGCTAAAAAATTAAGATGTCTCCAGCTCGTAAAAAAGGAGTTTTTATGATATGTGTGAAACCAGAAGCAAGTTATCTTATGTGGCAAGCTGATGTTCAATTTCTAGAGGAACAGAAACCTGATGTACGGAAAACTATATCAGCAAAAGTGGCTGAAGTAGCTTCACGAATGAAAGATAGCGGAACATTATGGGGAGTGGTGACGATAGCCCCGCCATATACGATGGGTCCAAGCGGTCAAGTTCCTGTTAAAATCTTTACTGCTAAGAAGGGAGCAGATTTTATTTCAGAAATTCCTGTGGAAGTATTTGTAAATGAAAAGGGATCTTGCCTTAAGGATGGGGACATATTCCCATTTGTCTTTCATGACAAAAAGATGGAATTAACTGTATGCAACGCTTACAGACAACTTTTTCCTACCTTCAAAGCACACATGACGACCGTTATTGAACATTCTGTACATGGGTGTGGCTTTCCCCCTAAAAGAGCAAATGATCTTTTAGAAGGAACCCCTTATCTAGGTTCTTCTGTGGAATGCTCGGGGTCAGACAATCTATAGAGTAGTCTTTTATCGATTTCTTAGCCCAAGTTAACCAACTGCCAAAGACTGTCGATGACTTTCTGAATAATTTTTTTCATCTTAAGATATTCCAAAAATGGCCCAGAAAAATTCAAGTTTCCAAAAACTCCTTTTAAAGGTATTGACTCTTGATGACAAGCCTCTAAAACAATATCAAAAATAGACTCTTGCAATATTGTTTCAATAAGCAAATTACCTTTCCGAGTGAGGCACAACACTCCTACCACTTGTCCTTGAGAACGAATGAGCTTAAAATTCCCTGAGTAGGCTTCAAACATTAGGATTAGAATCTTGGTAATATTTAACCGCATTGCCAGATTACCCGTATGTAGTTCGAATAAGTGGTTATCATAATCGTAAAAATAAATGGATTGTCCCTCTTGCGGTTGGAGGGTCTCTTTGGAATAATATTCAAGTCCACTTAGCATGATAGGCCGCCTTAGTTGCGCTCGCTTTGAGGTGTGCAACAGCTTCATTAACCAATTCTTCACGCAGACGTGCAATCTCTTGGCAAAATTCCGGCAGCTTAATCCATTCATAATCACAGTTTCGGCTTATTCCTAGTGCATTACAACCTTCCTCAATATTACGGGCGGCAACTATAACGGGGATTTCCCTCGTCTGCGCTCGCGAAAGCTTTGGTTTGTCATTCTGTCACAAATCACCATTTTTACTCTTACTTGATAGTCTATTCATGATGATAACCAACCTCTTTCTCAAACCAAAAATGGACACCTTTATAAACATTATTCTTTTCATGGAATTCCTTGTTTTTCCCTTAGCACATAGCTTTTGCGATATATTTTGCACAATTTTAATGCCATATTGGCATTTTTTTTATTGAAAATTATATCGTATATGCTATCATTAAATATGAGGTAAACTTATGAAACACTATTCGCCTTCAGAAAAGCTTCTTATTGAAGAGATCATGCAAGCCGCTCAAAAAACAAGAGTTGCCGTTAGAGGTCTTACGATTGGAGCTCTTATTACATCGGTTCGTGTGCAATTAGGAATGTCGCAAAAGGCTTTGGCAAAAAGAGCCGGAGTTCCCCAATCTACAATCTCCCGCATTGAGCAAGAGGAAAGAGATGCAAATCTGTCAACACTAAACAAAATTTTAAGCGCAATTTTATGTGATCTTGTTATTGTTCCACTTCTACAAGATTCAATAGATAATATTCGACGTATGCAAGCCAGAAAAATGGCTGAAAAACAAGTTGGCTATCTCAAAGGAACGATGAATTTAGAAGACCAACAGCCTGATCCTAGATTTATTATAGAATTAATCAAGCAAGAAGAGGAACGGCTTCTGCAAGGACCAAATTTTAAATTATGGGATGAAAATGCCTGAGCGATTTGAATTTCCGGAAGGAGCGATTCCCATAGGTGATTATAGCGGTCTTATTCCTGTTTGGGTTCATCATTTACATGATCTCAATCGTGTGGAAGCAGAAAATATCATGAATGCCCAAAGAAAATACCTGCGAGGAACGGTTGGCGATCCAAAAAACTGGTTTCAATTAAAAGAACTTAAAGCTATCCATCAAGCTATGTTTGGTAATGTGTGGGAATGGGCAGGAGTATACAGAAAATCTATAACATCTATAGGCATTAACCCCAGCTTAATACCTACACAACTTGCAGAGCTTTGCCTAGAAGTTTCCTCTTGGTCGGAATACCCTGTTGAGCTTACGTTTGTAGAAATGGCTGCAAGAGTGCATCACCGCTTAGTTTTTATTCATCCGTTTGAGAATGGTAATGGTCGCTTTTCGCGCTTAATCGCCGATCGTTTTCTTTTGGCTTTCAAATGTCAACATCCTGTATGGCCAAGTCATTTGAATCAAGAAGGTGTTGTACGCAAAGACTATATTAAAACGCTTAAGAGTGCTGATAAGGGCGATTATGTGCCTTTGGTTGATTTTATGAATAAGCTAGGAGCGAGAGACCCAAATCTTAGTGAGCTGATTAGGAATAGCTTCTACCGGACACACATCAGTGGAGAAAAAGGGCTCGCAATAGTGAAAGCCTTATTAAGAAGTGGATGTAGCCCGAATGATCAAACTTCAAATGGTCATAGAGCTCTACAATTATCTGTTAAAGCTGGTTTAGAAGAGATCGTTAAACTTTTAGTGGCTTTGGGGGCTGATGTTGATACCAAAGATAAAAGCGGTTTGACATCTTTTCAAATTACAATTTTACAAGAAAATAAAGCTCTCGCAGATTTCTTTTTATTAAAAGGAGCAAAGCAACAGCCACCCCCAGGCTTAGGCTATGAGAAATATTACAAATTATACCGTGAGTAAAAACCTAATTTAAAAAATTATGATAGATGCAAGCGACATTCTAGCTAAACGCCTTCTAAAATTAGAAAGCTTTTTTTCTCGAGATTGTTATCAGATTTTTCTAACTGATGGAATTCATTCAAAAAATCCTCTTACTACCCAAGAAAACCCGGGTCAGACCTCGCACTTCCAATTTAAAAAAAACAGGGATCACAATTCGTAAATAGATCTAAGATCGACATAGATGATCTTAAGGGCTTATCTTATTTTGGCAATAAAAAATCCGTTTTTTCTAATAGAAGTGTGAGAACTGACCCCATTTATGAACTTTGTGTATTAGAATCAACAATTCGGCGGAATTAAAGGGCGGTGAAGATCACATGTACTCCAAGGAGCTTCGCTCAGAGATAGGATCGTTTTATCAAAAGCGAATGCGAAATTTATTTAGGCATCGAGTTCAAGATACACTTCAAAGTGGATCATTGTTTTAGGCTTCCAACATTAGGATTGAATATATCTTGTGATGGAAAAAAGTGGGGCAAGCTGGACTTGAGCCAGCGACCAGCGGGTTATGAGTCCGCAGACTTCCTTCACTTCACAGCAGTTATTCACTGCTCACAGCAAAATGATAGCATGGGTAGGGGCTAAAGTTCAATTGCCAATTACTGAGATTTGTTGATGAAAATAGGACGGCACTGTGCCACCATTGTGCCACAAATTTGTGCCAAGGAAGGATTTATTGTATAGGCTTGAATCTGGACTGTGATTTTCCCTCTACAGTCACATTTTCTAGAAACATGGCAAGAGGATGTACCCATACATCTTTTTCTCCGTATAAAGCTTGATAAACTATAAGCTCCTTCAAAGTTTCACTATGACGGGCTACAGCAAGAACCTGATAACAGAGACCCCTGTAATGCTCATAAAGGCCATCAATGACTATGGTTTTTGCTAAAGGAGATAATGGAGCTGGGATTTTTGGATTCATGTATAAAGTCTTGCCTTTCTAATAGAATTTATGAATCTCTGTTCAATAAATTTTTTTAACAAACTGCGATGTGACCTCTATGAAGAAATATGCCTGCTCTAGATCTTGGCTTTTTCACCCGAATTTGCACTTCACATCCAAGAATTGATAGATAGTGGATTAAACTATCTGTGCTGAACGCTGAAAGTTGGCCGCTCACTAACATAGATACTTTTGGTTGCGTGATTCCTAATTTTTCAGCAGCCTCTTTCTGAGAAAGGCCGCTATTCTTGATTAAAGTGCTTACATCATTCAGAAGTTTTGCTCTAGCTAAGAGTTCTTCTGATTGCTCCAATCCAAGATGTGCAAAAACATTGCCTGATGATATCTCATATTCTGGAGATTCTTCTTTTTGCTTAGCCATTGTTTTTACCTTCCTTACGTTTCCAATCTTTATAGATATTCTCGGCTAGTTTAAGCCTAAGCGAATGAGTTCCATATCTTGCTTAGGAGTTTCTATCCCCCTTTTACTTTTCTTTTGAAAAGCATGCAACACCAATATGACATCTGAAAACTTAACTGTATAAACAGCTCTAAAAGTGTCACCTTTGTGGTCTTGAACAAGTTCAATGACGCTCGCACCCCCAAAACCGGATAGAGGCTTACCAATATCCGGATGTTTTCCTGTCTGTGCTTGATATAATCCATATCCAAAGTCTGTAATTACATCTTCCGGCATTTCCCAGGAGGTCTTTTTTGGAAGAACTTACCCATAACAGCGGTTTAACGTTTTGTTCTATGCTCATCCTGCTTCCTTCATTATATCAATACTGGTATATTCTGTAAAAGAGTAAATATAAAATCAAGTCAAACAAGGTGGGTCATTAGGATATCACACTCAAGCGCAGCATTCAACTCAAACGAACAAATTTTGACCCTTACATCAGAATGAAGCAAAATATTGATTTTTCTTCTTTTTTTCGGTTAACATCTCAATTTCACAAGTCAGGATTGGTAAAATGATAAAACGATCATCAAGTTTAGAAAACCAAGTAATTCAATCAGAGAATTTTTTAAAAAAAACATTGGAAAATCAGATTTTTAACTCCTGCTCCTTTAATAGCTGTGATTTTTCAGAATCACTTCTTCGTAACGCTCATTTTTGTACTTGTACTTTCACGAATTGTAATTTGAGTCTTGCAAAGCTAGATGGTTGCCGTTTTCAAGACGTACGGTTTGTAGATTGTAAAATAGTAGGAGCTGAATTTTTCAAATGTGAAAAAACTTTTTTCTCCCCAAAATTTGAAAACTGTTTACTGCATTATTGCAATTTCTCAGACCTTAACATGAAAAAAATTTCCTTTGTTGGAAATAAGCTAAAGGAATGTCACTTTACAAACACTAATCTCATTAGCGCAGATTTTGGTGAGGTAGACTTATATGGGACAGCGTTTCATAACTGTGATCTTTTTACATCATCTGTGCGATATGATTTTGATCCTCAAACGAATAAAATTAGAAAAGCAAAATTTTCGCTTTATGAAGCAGTGGGATTGTTGAGAGGATTCGGTATAACTATCGTGTAGAACTCTAAAGC
>JACDGH010000140.1 GCA_013815395.1 Parachlamydiaceae bacterium | reverse complement strand
GCCTATTTTGAAAGGCTTCAGAATGAAGAGTTTTTCTTAGTGATTTGATTAGATCGCAAGCTTTCATGGTATCCTGTTCGTTGATTATTCTTGCTAGGAATTTTTACGACAAGATACCGTGTTTTTTCTTTTTGAAAATTACATATTCCATTTTTATAAAAAAAATACAAATCCCTTTTTTAAAAGGGATTTGTATAAGTTTTTACTTTAACTTGACGGCATTGGGCGTCTCGCCCTGCTTACCGTAGAACATATTTTACAGAGTAATTTTAAGAATCCATTGATATTTTTTAGCGATTCTCTTTCTCATTTGTTTATAAAAACAGCATTGTTTTGAGTAATTCCACGGTCGTAAGTACAAAAAGTATCCGTCGTTTCAATCTTTCTATTATGAATTTTGATGTTGGTAATCACTTCAACGGCACCGCAATCCAGACATTTTTGTTGCGCTGCCATCACAATTGCAAGTAACTCGCTAAGCTCTCCTGTCATTGTTGTTTCCATGGCGCTAACCTGATAAACTACATTTGCTTCTTCCACTACTTTGATGGCTTCATCAACAAGTTCAAAATTATTCCCATTTCGCATCCTTGGAATAACTTGAAAGGCAACATAAACTTCTGTATCTTCTTTATATTGCTTGGGTTGTTTAACTTTTGCGTATTGATTATCTTGTTGGTGTTCACATTCGTGCGATTTGGACATAAGTCACCTTTTTGTTTTTTTTTAAAACTAATTTGCAAAAAAATATATCAAAAAATATCATTTTAGATTGTTAGAATCCAAAGTTTTTGAAAAAAACATGTAATTTTTACCAAAAATACTTTTTACTGCAACTTCCTAGGAAAGTTTTAAGTGATAAAGCTGAATTAAGGGTGGGAAGGTTTAACGCACTCCTCGACTACGTAAATACACAAAGATCCTTTAGTTGAGATGTTATTTATCTACATCTTTGCTAAGGTCAGATATTCTTTTGTCAAGAGAATTAAACACTTATTTCATTAAAAGCGCCTTTATGATATGATTTAAGTTCTCAAAGGATTTATTATGAATAACAAAGCATGCCGTGCATCACGATTATTCTTCTTAAACGGTGGACTTGCCGTTTCAAGTTGGGCTCCAATGGTTCCTTTTGTCAAGAGGCAATTAGATCTTAATGGTGCGGAATTGGGCTTGCTTTTGCTTCTTATCGGCATTGGCGGTTTAATATCCATGCCACTATCTGGCTTTCTTGTTAACCGATATGGAAGTAATAAGCTTATACCAATTGGAAGCGCACTTCTTGTCATTATCCTTCCCTTTTTAGCACTTGCCTCAAGTATATTACATTTAAGTGTAATTCTTTTTATTTTTGGTTCGGTATTAGGAGTTTTAAATGTATCCATCAATAGTCAAGCAATCACCGTTGAAAAGCAAGTGCAGCGGCCTATTATGTCAGGCTTTCACTGCCTCTTTAGTTTCGGGGGTTTGATCGGAGCTGCTTCCATTGCTTTTCTCTTAGAAATGGAAATCCCCTTAATTTGGTGCATCCTTCTATTATCAACTTACCTTGCAATCATAACAATTACACAATCAAAATATCTTCTAGATGATTCTCTTCCTGTGGTTGAGGGGAAATCCACTGGTTTTACCTTTCCAAGGCCGATGGTTTTCTTTCTTGGTCTATTATGCTTTATCTCCTTTTTAGCCGAAGGAGCAATTTTGGATTGGAGTGCAATTTTATTGCATTCAACACATGGATATGAAATTTCTATTGCCGGTATTGGATATGCTTTTTTTTCTGTAGCAATGACTCTTGCACGTTTTAGTGGGGATTTCCTAAAAAAACATTTTAGCGATGTCTTTATGATAAGAGCAGGGGGAGCTGTAGCTGCTGCTGGTATTTTTATAGCTACTAACTTTCATTGGGCACATATCGAACTATTAGGATTTTTTTTGGTAGGTATTGGGGCAGCAAATATTGTTCCGACACTTTTCAGTGCAGCCGGACGTATGGAAGGGACCTCTCCAAGCATTGCTCTCACCACAATGACAACGATGGGCTACATCGGCTTATTCATAGGACCTGCCATCATCGGATTTGTTGCAGATGCCGCATCTTTGCCATTAGCGCTTAGTGGTGTCGCTATTCTCTTAGTTTTAATAGCTATTTGCGGAAAATCCATTGAATCTTCTCCAATATTACAAAAAATCTAAAAATGACCTCTGTTTGTGTAAACTGCCAACGGCTCAGCACCAACCTGTAAAGCGGCTAATTGTGGAGATATTCCTTTAGGCAATAGTCCTTTAGATGTTACTGGTGGATTTATTAACAACTCAAAATGTGTCTTGTAAGAAGGAAAAACGTGATAAAATAGATTTTTTAATGTCATTTCATCTTCATTTTCATTTTCTCCCAAAAATTGCCTTATTTTTCCAATAACTTCTCTATAAGCTTGTTTTCGATGACGAGTTATTATTGATTCGCTTTTTGTATCATGAGCCTCCTTCCCGTACATCTCGATAATTTTCAATACATCCTCCTCACACTTCTCAGTGACACATCTTTGAAGAACTTCTTTCAAATACAAAAGCTTCTCTCCAGAAATCTTCACGTCAACCATCGGAAAGCCCATAAGTCCACATCTTATTGGATGAGGTTCCGCATCGCTTTTAGGGTCATTCCATTCCGGCATTACTCCATCAAGATCAATTTGTAAGATTTTTAGTTTCACTCCATCATCCATTACTTTAAAAATAAAATTAGAATCCTTTTCAAGTCTTTCAATTTTTCCATCTTGTGAGCGTGTCAGCATAAAAGAGATAAATGAGTCAATAAATGAATATTGATCGATTCGGCTATAAAACGAATTTCTTTGACTACTGGATTTTGTGATATCCAATCCTCCCCAACCATCTCCAATAAAGCGATGTGTAATTTTTTCTTGATATAAACCTGGGATATCTTTTCCAACAATCTCATAAACACCTTCCGCATCAATTTGATTTAAATCATAAAGAGAGTTATTTCGAATCACATGCTTTTGTAAATTTTCATCTACTTTTATAGCATGCATTGCTGCCTCAGGAGCAAGAAATGCATTTATGCCATCAATATCTTGAACTAATTTAAAGTTAACACTGGCAAACTCTTCAATCCAATGTTCTTCGTTTAGTGAAGAATTAAGGCCATTATCACTCTCATTTTCGGAATCATTAGATGATTCAAGACTTAATTCTATTTTTTTGCCTTCTCTTTTAACAATAAAATAAAAATCGGAAAAAGGATCTTTGAGCCTTGCGAGATTCTTTGGCAGAACATTAGACTTAAGTGGGATTAAAGTGGACTGCTCCACTGCAAATTCTTTTCCTTCAGCGTCTTTTTTTATAGAATAGTTTATCTGCATATCTTGCGAAGATTTAATATTTTGAATTTTACCAAGCTTCATTGTAGGAACCGTATGGTCTAAACCAGCAATTTTTAATACCTCCTGTGCCATAATACTCATTCTAGCATCAGGCAAACCCGGTTTGATAACTAAAGCCATGCCTTCAGCAGACTCATAGAAAAATACATCGCTATCACTGTCAGCAACTTCGATCTTCGGACTCAATATTTGTCCTTTAGTATTTTCCTTAAAATTTTTAATTGCTAGTAGCAGATGATCGCCTGGATTTCTTGTCTCTAAGTGCTCATGAGATGGTAATTTGATCAGATTTTCTCGTGGAAATTTCAACTCTTCTTCTTCTTTCTTTTTTGTGATTTTTTTTTCTTTTATAGGAAACGACTCGTGAAAAGGATTAGTCAATTTAATTGAAGAAAGAGCAAGATTTTCAATCTTTTTTTTTGAATGATCTTTTTGTGGAGGTTTTTTTTGAAAATTTAGCGGGGAAGTGATTAGATATTCTCGCATTATTATTGGACTACTCATAAAAATTAATTCCTTTAAAATTATAAAAAAAAGCATTTATTGAAAAAGGATAACACTTTGTAAAAAAAAACGATACCAGAAATTATTTCTTATAATGAATACGTTTTTACAAAATATTATATTTGCTACAAAACTGTAGAACCTCAATGTTATTTTGATACCGGTAATTTTTTCTGATGCTGGCAATTAAAGAATATTTGTGCAAAAATGGCTAAAACAATTTTGCACATTCTTTCATCTACCAATGCAAATATTTCACTTCGTGCTGGTGCAAAACAAATATACAGATTCAAGATTTACAACCATCTGCGGGGAAGAGAATTATGAATAAAAGAACCAGGACAGGAATTGGACAAGACAGCCACCGCTTCCTTCCTCCAGAATCTACCAAACCTTGTGTGGTTGCAGGTATTATTTTCGATCACGCCCCCGGATTAAATGCTAACTCTGATGGCGATGTGGTCTTTCATGCAATTTGCAATGCCATTACCTCACTGACCGGCGTATTAATTCTTGGGGAAATAGCTGATGACCTATGTTTAAAAGATGGAATCACAGATAGTGAAGTTTACCTTAAAGAAGCTATGAAGACATTAGGAAAACAATGTGTTTCGCATGTAGCAATTACCATTGAAGGCAAAAAACCAAAATTTAAAGATCGCTTGATTGATATGCGCACTAACATCGCCCGAGTTATGAATCTAGACTTCTCAGAAGTGGGCATTACCGCAACCTCTGGCGAAGGTCTAACAGACTTCGGTTGCGGAGATGGCATTCAATGTTTTGCAGTCGTTACTACTGAAGAAAATACATAAGGAATTGACACCCGATGTTTGCACCGGAAAACTACTCAGTAATAGCTAATCTTTTTCCAAGATTGCTTGGCTTAATTTACCTAGTAGCGTTTGGTGCTTTTATTTTTCAGATAAAAGGTCTTATAGGAGTTAATGGCATCCTGCCTATTGCCAATTACTTACCCTTGATAAAAAAACATTACCCTAATAATTGCTATAGTATTTTCCCAACGATCTTTTGGCTTAATAGTACTGACACAGCACTTTTGGGTGTGGCTCTAGTCGGAACGATTTTATCCTTAACCCTGGTTTTGGGAATTTTTCCAGCTGCAATTTTATTTTTGCTCTATATTCTTTATCTTTCCATTGTGACAGCTGGACAAGATTTTTTGAGTTTTGGATGGGAAGGTTTTTTACTTGAAATAACTATTAACGCTTTTTTCTTGAGTCTAACTTCGCCGCCCAATCTCATGGTTTGGATAAGCATTAATTTATTGCTTTTTCGTTTCCACCTACAAGCCGGGGCAGTGAAGCTACAAAGTCGAGATGTAAATTGGCGCAATCTTACAGCCATGGCATATCATTATCAAACTCAGCCTCTTCCAAATATGATCGCATGGTATGCTCACAAATTACCCATGTGGTTCCATAAACTTTCGACATTGTTTATGTTTATTATTGAGTTAGTTGTTTCCTTTGGCGTATTTGGCAATGAACCGGTGCGTTTATTTGTCTTGGGAGCCTTCTTTAGCCTGCAATTTATGATTTGGCTAACTGGTAACTTTTCTTATCTTAATCATTTAACGGTAGCTCTTACAGCATTACTCATAGGCAATATGTATCTCCCCCCCTGGCTCGGATCGCTGCCGGAAGTTTCGCAAAGTCCCTATGTCGATTTGGTATGCACAACTATCGGCACAGCGCTAACCATTATGCAAATGGTACAAATATGGCAACATTTTGTGCCAAATCCTTTATTTAGAACATGGCTGAGTGTTTTAGCTCCATTTCATGCCATCAATGCCTACGGTATTTTTGCTGTGATGACCACTATTCGGCATGAGGTCATTTTTGAAGGGAGCGACGACGGGAAACATTGGGAAGAATATCTTTTTTATCACAAACCTTCAGAAATCACACGACGACCTCGCCGCATTTCGCCTTATCAACCTCGTATTGATTGGCAAGCTTGGTTTTTGCCGCTTGGCAGCTTCCGCTATGACACTTGGTTTGATCGCTTCATCTATAAACTTTTGCAAGGGAGTCCAGAAGTTTTATATTTGCTCAGATTTAATCCTTTTCCTAATGCACCTCCCCGCTACATACGCACTGTCCTTTACGAATATGAATTCAGCAGTTTCCAAGAGAAAAAAGAGCATGGTTGGTGGTGGCGCCGCAGACGTCAGGGATTATTTACTAATCCAGTCACGCTAACGGCAGATTAGTACGTCATTTCATTTAAATTGTGCGTTTTGGGCTAGCAACCCTAATAGACATCCCTTAAATACCTTTTTTCAGCTTTCAGCTGTTTAATAAAGGCCTTTGCGGCAGGTTCATCAAGTTCGCCGTATTTTTGGGCAATATAATGTAAGGCTGCATCAACATCTTTGGCCATACGGTGAGCGTCGCCGCAGACATAGAACACAGCCCCTTTTTGCAGCAAGGCAAATATTTCGGCACCATGTTCCATTAATCTATGCTGCACATAAATTTTATGTTCTTGATCACGCGAAAAGGCAGTGTCGAGTCGTAAATGACCCTCATTTACAAGCTCTTGCCAATAATCTTCGTAATAGAAATTAAAAGCCTGATGGCATTCGCCAAAAATCAACCAGTTAAGTCCAGTGGCCCCTTGAGCTACTCTTTCCTGAAGAAAGGCACGAAACGGCGCCACACCAGTGCCTGGACCAACCATAATAATGGGGGTAGAAGAATCTGCCGGCAGAGTAAAACCGTTACTTGCCTGCAAGTAAATAGGAACGACATTTTCTTTAAGAGGGGCAAGCTGACATAAGAAATGTGTACAGATTCCATGACGTTGGTGGCCATTGGTCTCATATTGAAGTTCGGAAACAGTCAGATGGACCTGCTCTCCGACAGCCATCATCGAAGAAGCAATAGAA
>JACDGH010000139.1 GCA_013815395.1 Parachlamydiaceae bacterium | reverse complement strand
ATGGGTGGTGCTCTAGTAGGATCTAGGCCCTTGTTAAATTCTTTTACTAAAACTTTACCCGCCTCCATTATTACTATGGAAGCCAATTGTAATTTAAACCAGGCAGAATTCGACTTTACATCAAATCCAATAGCATCGGTTGTCAATATCCCAATGATATTCCCTGCAATTACAGCAGGGATGGGGCCTAGTTTACTTGAAGCAAATAAGATTCCAGCACAAGTACTGATAGAACAGACTACAGCATCTTTTGGATCGCAAATTTTGAATGCATGAGCAGCACCTCCCCAAACAGCAGCATGGATGGCTAAATTTTTAATATCTCCCATATTCATTCTTTTTTTCCAATAAAAGTTGTTAATATTAATCCCAACTATCGCATATGCGGGAAGGAATCAAATTTAAGAAGAGAAGAGTATATTGTCAACATGAAATCTTAAGCGCAATATGTAGAATGTTGTTCATTTTTTTAGCTCACAATGCAGGTATAGCTAGTTTAGCGGGTTTAGACGTTAGCCTAGGTTAATAATCTTAATGGTCAATTTGCAAAGTCTTAGTTTGAGAGGGTGCAGGCTGAATCCTAGACTGGTCAATTTATTGAAGCTTCTTTACGTAGTATTTAATTAGACGCTTTCCTCTTGACTGCTTCTGGCTAAATCGATTACACCAAGCTATAAAATTAGCCAAGTTTTATGCATGGATATTCAAACATTTATAAAAAATTCACCTTATGAGATTAGCCAACCGCAAAAGGAGCTCTTACTTACAAGGCAGTTAAATGAACTCGTTCAATATCATTACCAACACTGCCCAGCATATGCCCATATTCTTCGTCTCATCTATAATAATAATACCGATTATTCAACAATCAATGAGATTCCCTTTCTCCCTGTTAATATTTTTAAAGATATTTTGTTATCTAGCATTTCCAAAGAAAAAATCTTTAAAACAATAGTGTCGAGCGGTACAACAGGGGGAATTCCTAGCCTAATTACTTTGGATTCTGCAACAAGTCAACGTCAAAGCATGGCTTTAGCCACAATCATGCAAACCTATTTAGGCACTAAACGTCTGCCCATGCTGATCATTGACTCCCCCAATGCGATTAAAGACCCTAAACATTTCAGTGCGCGGGGCGCAGGTATTGTTGGCATGAGCCAATTCGGCTGTGATCACTTATATGCTCTTGACGAAGAAATGAAAATCAAGAAAAAAGCACTTAAAGAATGGATGCAAAAACATCAAGGGGAAAGGATATTTATCTTCGGTTTCACATATATTCTTTGGGAACATTTTCTTGCAGATTCTACACCCGGCGAATTTGATTTCTCCCATGCAATTCTTTTTCATGGTGGAGGCTGGAAAAAATTAAAAGAAAAATCTATTGAAAACGATGTCTTTAAGAAAGAATTAAAAAAATATTTTAACTTACTTCATTGCCACAGTTTTTATGGGATGGTGGAGCAGATAGGAAGTATTTTTGTAGAATGTGAAGAAGGAAATTTACATTGTCCTTCTTTTGCCGATGTGATCGTGCGCAATCCCATATCCTGGCAACCTGCCCAGCAAGGACAAATAGGCGTTATACAAGCGCTCAGTTTATTGCCCACAAGTTATCCAGGACACTCTCTTCTCACAGAGGACTTAGGTTGTATTAAAGGCATTGACACATGCGCTTGCGGACGCAAAGGTAAATTTTTCTGGGTAGAGGGAAGGGTCCCACAGGCTGAACCAAGAGGCTGCGGTGACACATTTACTCTGCATAATGGCCATACTAAATCTTTCCTGTACAATGAAGGAAAAGAACCCTACCCAAAGGCTCAAGATTTCTTCAATTTTCCCTCCTCTGAATGCGAACATGGACCTTTCTCGCCCATATTACTTGAATTTTGTCAAAATCTTGCAAAAAAGTTATCCCGAAGCAACGATCCCGACATTGCAGCGCTAGGATTTTGGCTCCGTTCAGCTCAATTAAACGAGCTTAAGAGCCGTTTTGAAAGCCAATCATCACTGTCCATTATCCGAGCACCGCGTGGCTTAGTTTTCCATATTACGGCCTCAAATGTCGATACCTTGTTTGCCTATTCTTGGATTCTTTCCCTTCTAGCGGGTAACAATAATATTGTAAGACTCCCCTCTAAGCAAAGCATTGCTATAAAACAAATCCATGAGACAATTGCAAAGCTGTTGGAAGATACAGCTTTTAAAACCATAGCTCGCACGAATAGTTTTATCAGATATGCACATGAAGAGGATGTTACTACAAGGCTTTCCGCTGCTGCGGATGTACGCATCATTTGGGGAAGTAACAATACAATTAATGAAATCAGAAACATTCCTATAAACCCCTATGCCAAAGAAATTGTTTTCCCTGATCGAACCTCCTATGCCGTCATTGCTTCTGATAACTACTTAGCCCTCAACAATGACCAGAAAGCAAATTTGGCTCAGTCCTTCTTTCGTGATGCTTACGGCTTCGATCAGCATGGATGTTCCTCCCCTCGAGTTATTTTCTGGATTGGTGTGGATGAAGAAACAGAGATTGCTTCAAAACAATTTTATCTCTTTTTAAATCATGAAATTCAACACAGGGGTTATCAAGTTCCTTTAAGCGACTTTTTACATAAGCAGACTGTTATCTATACTCTTTGTGCTCAACACCCTGTGCTTTCCGTGCAAACTTCAAGCAACGAGCTCTCAGTGTTACACCTAAAAAAGGCGAATTTATCCCACTCCGGTGCCGGACTTTTTTATCATATTGCACTTAAAAACTTACATGAAATGAATGACCACATTTCATTACGCGACCAAACACTTACCTATTTTGGCTTTGAAATTTCACTCTTGGATCAATTTACCAAAAGCCTAAAAGGAAAAGGCCCTACACGCATCGTACCAATCGGAGAAGCCCTAAATTTTAGTGCGGTTTGGGATGGATACGATATTATTCAAGAACTCACACGCTGTATCGAAATCCATCACACCCACCCCAATAGCTAGGATATTTATGCACAATGATTTATTAGAAACCTTGCCTAGCGCCTTAGTAAGAGTCGGCATAAAAACCGGTGATGTAGTCCTGATCCACAGCGATATGCGCGCATTAGGCATGCCTGCTTCCATTTCAGATGCGAAGGAAATATTACCCTTTTATCTAAAAACGCTCCAAGAAGCGGTCGGCCAAGGCGGCACACTGGCTGTGCCCGCTTACTTCTATGAATATGCGCGCTACGGAACGCCTTTCGACACAGAAACATCACCCGTATCGCTCTCGCTAGGATCATTTAGTCGCTATGTGGCCAGCCTTCCAGATAGAGTTCGCAGTTGTAATCCTCTTCAAAGCATTGCTGCCATCGGAGCGCGAGCGCATGAATTAGCGGGAGATGATTCTTTATCAGGATATGGGGTTACTTCTCCTTGGCATCGCTTAAGGATGATGGGAGGTAAAATTTTATTTATTGGCGTGACCATACAGCCGATGACCTATGTTCATTATATAGAACAGCAATATGGGGTACCGCACATGTACTGTAAAGTTTTTCAAACGCCAGTGTTGCGCGCTGGTAAGCAAATATTTGGCTCTCCTGTAAGCTCTGTGCGCTATCTTGATTTCGATATAGAATACGATTTAAATAACTTTGAAACTAAACTCATCCAGCATAAACAGTTAGAAATTGCCACCGTTGGCCAAGGAACACTTCGTTGTGCTACCGCTCAAGATGTTTTTAATACCGGTATCCAATGCCTAGATGCGAATCCTTACTTCTTTTTAAAACACCCCCCTGCCTTTGTCCCAGGAAAGATTCCTTGTGATGGAGCGACTGCACCAAAAAATTAAGGGAATTTAATATGCCACTATTTGCTCGCAAAATTATCGAAGATCTATGGATCAAAAATCGAAATTTCTGTTCAAGTGATTATGATGCTTGCTTAAGCTACTTCCAAAAAATTCTTCCTTTTCATATTTACGAATATCGTTCGGAAAAACATGACCAGGGTTGGGAAATCCCTCCAAAATTTGATATTCTTACAGCCTCCATTAACTTTGAAGGACGACAAATATTCTCTACATCAAGTCCTTTGCAACTTATTGGTTTATCCACATCTTTTCATGGATGTGTTTCATTATGTGAACTTAAAAAGCATTTACATTTTGATAGCCGCATCCCAGATGCGACCCCCTACCATTTTCGACAAAATTACCGTCCTTGGGAAAGAGAGTGGGGTTTTTGTGTCACGCAAAATTTTTATGATTCTCTGCAAGAAGGGATGTATACAATTGACATAGCGACTCAAGAATCCCCGGGTTACTTGAGCGTTGCAGAAGTTATTAAGCCTGGGAGAACTCCTTATGGGTTTGCTTTTGTTGCTCATCTTGATCATGGAGGCATGGCCAATGATGACCTTGCAGGAGTGGCTGTTGCTGTAGATTTGTTTGAGCGGCTTTTCAAACAAGATACAAAGTTCACCTATCGACTTATCTTAGTGCAAGAAATTATTGGTTCCGTTTTCTATTTGAAATACAACAGAGATCCAAATATTCTTGAAAGCTGTTTTCTCGAAATGCTTGGCAGCAAAACTCCTTTAGCCTTACAAGCTACTGCCAAAGGAAATAGCTATCTTGAAGAGGTCTTAGAAGAGGCTTTAAAACTCAAAAATACACCCTATAGAAAGGGTGGCTTTCGCGACATCATTTGCAATGATGAAGTGGTCTGGGAAAGCGTTGGCATACCTATGTCCAGCCTTTCACGCTTCCCTTATCCTGAATATCATTCTGATAAAGATAACCCTTCGATCATCGATGATGCTGCACTTGTCGAATCAATATCGGTTTTAGAAGAAACAATTAGGCTACTAGAATCTTCTTCATTAGTATGTAAACAATATTCTGGGGTTGTCGGACTTTCTCACCCGGAGTATCAGCTGTATGTCGATCCTGGACAACTTGCCTTTAACATCACAGTAAATGAAAATCAAAAGAAATTACGCAATTTAATGGATTTAATGTCTCTGATCCCGGATCACATTTTTGTAGAAAAATTAGCTAAAAGTGTAAATTTATCTAAAAACGAAGCAATGAACTATTTAGATCGCTGGCAGGAAAAAAAATTAATAAAAATCATATAAGTTTTTTTTCATCACGTGATTACTGGGAAAAATAAAAAAGGGGTCGCACAAATAGATGAGGTATTTTAAAAACCATTGTAGTTTAGTATAAAGAGCAACAAAGGGCTTGAAATAACACAAAAATCTTACCAATGAACAACAATGAAATCAAGCAATGATAAATTTTTTATTGCAAAGTTTAACAACAAACATTAATTTCATTTTCAACATGATTTGGAATGTTTTTTGCATCAAATGCATCCAAAACACTATTTTATCAAAAAACCTAAAGGAGCTTTCTCATGAGATTTACAAACAACATTGGCTTTATTCTCTTAGCTATATACCTTATTCTTGTCGGTATCGTGTCAATAGCAGCCGTAGCTATTCCTGGACTTTTGTTGGGCGTGATTGCTTTATTGGCTGGAATTTTCATATTGATTGGCAAATAGTAAGAAACTAGAATCAAGCGTAAAATGCTAGAGCCCCAGCCATTCAATCACCCTTCTTCTAATCGAAAAGCACTTATCTCTTGGGCTTTTTATGACTGGGGCACTAGCGCTTTTGCAACTCTCATCCAAACTTTTGTTTTTGCGGCTTATTTCGTCAATAAAGTAGCAGCGGATCCCGCATCAGGGGCAGCTGTTTGGGGTTTTATCACCGGACTTTCTGCTTTAATTGTTGCCATTATGAGTCCTTTTATTGGTGCGGCTGCCGATCAAAGCGGCGGCCGAAAAGTTTGGTTAGCTTGTTTTACCCTTCTTGCAATCATTTGCACGGCCCTACTTTGGTTCGTTCAACCTTCTCCTAACTATGTTCCCCTAGCACTTATTCTGATTGGCTTCGGTTCTGTCGGAGCTGAGGGTGCATATGTTTTTTATAATGCCATATTACCAGTGTTGGCAAAACCTTCGGAAATAGGTCGATGGTCTGGCTGGGGCTGGGGCATGGGATATTTTGGAGGTACAATTGCTTTAGTCTTCTGCTTAGCTTTCCTAAATGATCAATGGTTTGGATCTTTTTTAAGTCCTTTAAAGGAAGTCCCTGAAGGCCCTTTGCGGGCGACTTTTCTCTTTGCAGCCGCTTGGATACTCTTTTTTTCTTGGCCCATCCTCTTCTTTACTCCTCAATCACCTCCACGGCAGGTTTCGTTAAAACGGGCATTTTCTGCTGGGGCGCACCAGCTGTGGTCGACTTTAAAAAAAATTTATATCTATAAAAACATTGTAAGATTTTTGATCGCTAAATTATTTTATGTCGATGGTTTAGCCACATTGTTTGCTTTCGGGGGAATTTACGCCGCCTCGGTTTTTGATATGACTAGTCAAGAAGTTTTAGAATTTGGAATCTCCCTCAATGTTACAGCTGGAATTGGTGCATTCATATTTGCTCATTATGACGACCGCTTTGGCAGTAAACGAATGATTTTATTGTCCCTTATTGGATTAATCATTCCAGGGACTTTGGCCATTATTGCAGTTTCAAAGTGGCAATTTTGGCTGCTAGGCATCATTTTAGGAATTTTTGTAGGCCCTGTGCAGTCCTCTAGTCGAGCCTTTATGGCACGCATCGCTCCACCGCACTTGCGCAACGAAATGTTTGGCTTTTATATGCTTTCAGGTAAAGCGACAGCATTTTTTGGACCTTTGCTGTATGGTTGGATTACCTATCTCAGCGGTAGCTTACGTTGGGGAATGAGTTCCGTTATTTTTCTTTTTATTATTGGTGGTCTTATCATGTTAACGGTCTCTGAAGAAAAAATAGAAGGCTGACAAATGTAAGCGCCTATTTCATAAATCGGAGCTTTAACGTTCGATCTAATTCTATAC
>JACDGH010000004.1 GCA_013815395.1 Parachlamydiaceae bacterium | reverse complement strand
GATGGATACTTTGGTCGATTTTGACTAGACTGTTTTTAGCGATAGTTATTTTTCTTTCAGGAATATCTTCAAACAGTCCATCTTGATTTGGCACCAAAAAAGTCAACGTATAATTGCCCACAGCCAAATCATCAATAACGACTAACCTTGAAGCACACTCCTCATCATCCACATAAGTATTACCTTTAGGGTAAAGGCTATCAATACAATTTTCAGAGGAAAGCATAAAGCGCACGCGATTCAAGCGTTCCCCTTTTGGCCCGGTGTGATAAGAGACAATCAATGTGCCTGTATCCTCATTGTTGTGCTCTGCAAAAGAAGGAACACATGCGAAAGCGAGATATAATAAGCACAAATAGCAATATATAAATTTCATAAAAACCTTTTACAAGCAGCTCAACTAATGGTTTTATTGTGTTTCAAAGCGCCGGCGCGTACCGCGAAAAACGCCCTTTGCCTGGTGTTTGATAGCTTCATCCAATTCGATAAGAATTTTAACACCAGTTTCCACATGTGAATGGGTATGTTGGGCATAAACTGCCGCAGCGCTTTTCTTTGTTTTGATCCCATCGCGACCCAAAGGCAAATCGGAAATTAACAGCAAAGCTCCTAAAGGCAATTTATAGCGATAACTTGCCATAAATAAGGTGGCACACTCCATTTCAATGGCTTGGGGACGAGTGGTTTGCAGCCTTTCACGGAAATCTTTATTGAATTCCCAGAAGCGCTTATTCGTGGTATGTGTAATCCCAATGTGATAATGAATGTTCTCTTTATCTAAATGGTCACTTACGGTTTTTTGCACCATGAAGTTTGCCATAGCAGGCACTTCTCCGGGAAAATAAAAGTCAGAGGTGCCTTCACCACGAATGCCTGCCACCGGCACAAAATAATCGCCCACGTTATAATGCTTGCGTAAGCCACCACACATACCTAAAAGAAGAGCCGCTTTAATAGGAAGATGGGCACATAAATCGATCACTAAAGCGGCAGCTGGTGAGCCGATTTTGAAATCAAGAATAGTAATTTTTTCCTGCGGGGAATGGGATACTTTAAACATGGACCCTTCAACAATAGGCAGGCCACGAGTTTCTGCAAATTGATGCACATATTTTGGAAAATTTGTAAGCAACAGATAGGGTTGAAATTCTTCTACCATTGAACCTGAATATCTTTCAAGGGTATCCCTAGCTATCTGTTCTTCAAGTTTATCAGAATGTCCTTCATCTAAGAGGGGGTCTTCAAGCATAATTTTACCAATCCATTTCTATAGGTTGAGGATCGCCGATCAAGGGACCAAATGAGGGCTTTCGAGCTTTAGTTAATTCAAAAATATTTCCACAGCGTTCACATGTGATATCTTTCACCCATGCGCCCAGTCGATAATGGAAATCCTTTCGGCTTTCTATAATTGCGCCGCAAGTGGGACATTTATGATATTGCAAAACAAGATCCCAGGTATGTATGCCCTTCTGGCTCATAAATTCATTTCCCAAAAAAGTATTGCATGAATGAGGCAATCAATCCAGGTTTAGATTTCTTAGGACGATGAATTGTATTGCCCCACCCATGGATTTCATGCATTTCGCAACCACAAATGCCGCGACCGGATTCGACCTGATTTTTAATATTATCTTGATCAGTTTTGTAGTCGCGATATTCCCTATGCCACATGTTTTTTCCTCTTTCCGTTCGAATTGCACTATACTTATAGCAGATTATTTTAATAAGCTCAAAATCAAAGCACCTCTTAATCCCGTTTCTTTCAAGCATGATAGCTCGGATATCTCGCTGTGCTTCTAACAAATCAAACGAAGCCAAAACTAAAAATATTAATGAGATTTTTTAATCTATTGAATCAGGCCGATACGGACTGACTACTCTCTTTCAGGGCCTTCACGACAAGGTAGCAAGGGCGTCTCGCGCTGATTTTCATGAACTCCAAAATATTGTCGCTTATTCCATGATTCCCATTTTTCCCATGTTTATATGAAATCTAAAGGTAGTGATTGTAAAATTTTGATACCTATTTTAATTGTCTTTTTTGATAGGCTGATAGTCTGATAGGCTGATAATCTGGTAGACTGCCTTCATACATTCAGACCCAATCAATATTTTATTATTTAACAATAACTGCTTATTACCAGATTAAAACTATTCATTCAGAAATGTAAAAAGGAAATGCATTAAATGCTATTAAACCAGGAATTTAAATCCTCGGAAACTGATTTAAATCAGATTATCCCAATTAATCCGATTCTTGACATGAATTCGCTTACCATTTCAACTGGAGTAAATCTTCCTCATTGGCAATGTCATGGAGCAATATATCACATTTCGTTTCGTTTTGTTGATTCATCCCGCAATCAGTACGCGAACAATGGCTTCGCGAGCGAGAATATTTGATTGCGAATGCTAAAAATGAAAAACAGCAAAATAAAGAACTCTTAAAAGAGACTGAAAGAAAAATTCAGTATCTCTACTCTGAATAGATAGAAACATATCTTGATGTGGGTTATGGAAACTGTTATTTGAGCAAATCTGAAATAGCAAAGAGGTAGCAATTTCCATAACCCATTTCGATAATGTGCGTTATCGTCTATATGTTTGGTGTATTATGACAAATCACGCCCATATCATTCTTGAGCTAACGCTTGGACATAACCTTTCAAAAATTATTCATTCTTGGAAGTCAGCCCATTGAGCCAATGAAATATTGGGTCTTACAGGAACTTTTTGGCAACAAGATGCTTTTAATCATATCATTCAGTAAAAAAGTATATCGTTTTCAAATTAAGTATACGTGGAAGAATCCAGAAAAAGCTAAGTTCCTAAACTGGGAGTGGCACTGGAAAATCGACAATATTTTGGTTAAGGGCTTTTCGCCCTGCTTTATGCATCTGAAATAGACGAAAACTAAAACACTCAACAATATCTTTTAATGCAAATCATCAGTCCAAATCCTCCTTTAACTAAAATGATCTGACAATATTTTCGTTCAACTTTTTTTTGCATTTCATGTCTAAAATACTAATGACTTATCAAACTATCACATTTAATTGAATTAACCCCCAGCTTCTTAAATTCTAAAAAAATAATAGAAAATTAATATTATCTTTATATCGTCTTAACAATCATTAACTATAATTATTGGTATTCACAACGTGTTGACTATGAAAAGCAATATTTTAAAAAAATATTTAGACATATATTTATGAAAATCAATTAAAAAAATTACAATTTTAAATTTAATCATTTAAAATAAATTATTTATGTTGATTAAAATTAAATAAATTGATAGAATGCTTATTAAATAATCAATTAATTAACAACAAGGATGTAATTCATGAATAATTTAAATAATTCCCCTCCTTCTTTTTCAAATCAATTACAAGCTGCTACCAATCCAAATCAGCTAAAACAAGGATTAAAAAGAAAGTCTATAACTGGCTCTGACATAAATCCAACAGATGCCAAAATAGCGAAAGTCGTACCACCTCTTGTCGACGAAAAATTGGTTACGGCAACAACCTCAACAGTAACTCTAGTCGCTAATGATGCGGGAACGAAAACGGAAACGAAAACAACTCTAAAAACTGAAGAAAAAGTTTCTATAGTCCAAAAACCTCAACTTAAATTAGCAAATAATCCGAAATTAGTTGGGCGCATGGCTATGGTAGGTATTAGTCTACTGGCTGTCATAGGTGGCGGTTTAGCTGCGAAAACTTTGTTTGATCAAAAAAATTTCCCCGCTCCACCCACATGTAGCAATAAACAAGTCGCAATCTATAATAATAAACAGACTTACTGTTCTTTAAGTAAAGAGCCGAATCTCACAGGATTTTCGCAAGCCCAAGAGTGTTTTTCAACAGCTATCAATACACAACTAGTTGTTAATACGAGGGTTTCTGAGTTTTTTTAGCCCCACAATGCTATAATCCAACAAAAGATTTCTGCTATAAACCTATAGTTACAGATCCATTCATTAGCTCAACTTCTGATGAAAATCCATTTCAAGCAAATACAACGCTTCTTCAAGCTAAAGAGTCTTTTACTACAATAAATAATGCTAATGTGTTCAAAGCTAATGATCAATCGAGCTTGCACTATTCAAATACTACTAATGAAGTTTGTAATCCTAATGATGCACCAAAAACTGCAGAAATTTTTGATAATCCTTCAGAAGTTAATTCTGGCTTAAATGAAGTGATCCAATCTAACATAGGATTTTCTAAAGCAAATGATTTTAGCAATAAACGGGTAATGATTGTTAAGCAATGGATAAACCCTAAAGCTCCAAATACCCAACTACCTAATAAGTCATTTCCACGTTCAGAGAGTAATAAATTTTCTCTATTACAAGAAAGTTTCGTAAAAGATCCTCGTAATATGCAACGGACTATAGGTAATGAAGTTACTTTAAATAAGCCCCTGTCTAACAAAGGGTTTACAGGATTTACTCCAGCGGGATTAGCCCTTTACACTTCGGATGCTGAAGATGATACTCTTGTTACTAAAGATAAGGATGCTACTATTTTAAATGCATTAACTTCCGAGGCATGTTTGAAGGCACATTCCCCTTATCTTGCTGGCAACCCAATTCCTGAATTAATCCATCCCGAAAATGTAAGAAAAAATTGGGACATTAAAACTTTAAAGCACCAACCTGAAAAGTGCAAACTTTCAAAGTTCGAAAATACTTTAGCACACGTCGAAACTGTTTTTAAAAAGCATTTAGAAAATCAAATGGCATTCCGCTCTTTTGGTATGAATTTCACTTCAATGCAAAATGAATTCAAAATTCCTCATGGAAGCCTTAGTGTTCATGAAGCCCGAGAAGTGTATACATTGGTTGCAGGATTACTCAAAGAAGCACAGGAATTCGCATTT
The DNA here is from genome assembly GCA_013815395.1 of Parachlamydiaceae bacterium. GTDB lineage: Bacteria > Chlamydiota > Chlamydiia > Chlamydiales > Parachlamydiaceae > JACDGH01. Next base: position 26,272 of record JACDGH010000004.1, on the reverse strand, counting down.
AGACCGCCAAATGACATTAAAGATCAAGTTATTGGGCAAGGTGCTAGTGAAACTAGGCATCCTTTAAGAGAATTAGTCCGTCTCATAGGGCCTCTTTGGGCTCAAAAAATTGCCGAATATATTGACATGAAAAGATTTGGAAACAAAATGGGCTTGACCCCGCAAGAGTTTGCTACAAAGTATAACTTTGATTGGAAACTACTGGCGGAAAAAGCCTGCGGACCAAATACCGATGTGAACTTGTTCGCCAAGTTTGCTGAATATCTATCTTTTGAAGATTCAATATTCCTAGTAGATGCATGGTTGGATGGTCTCGTTCCAACATTGGAAAATACATGGAGTAAACAAAAACTAAATGAAGAAACTGTCGCTATGGTTAATAATGTCGCTCACATAGCAGATGGTATAAGTAAAGGAACTATCATCTGGCGCGATAAAGCTCTATCAGCTGCTTCGGTTGCCAAAGATACAAGTTTTCACATAGCAGATGGAATAGGTAAAGGCGCCGCCATCTGGGGTGATAAAGTTCTATCAGCTGCTTCGGTTGCCGAAAATACATTTTCTCGTATTGGCAATTGGGTAGGAAGTTTTATGGCCCCAAAATTCGCTAATGAAAAAATGCTTACCAAAGAAGAGAAGGAAGCTGAGCGAAAATTAATAAGCAACCTTCTTATAAATTTAGACACCACCAAGCCTCCAAAGGCAAGTTACAGTAAAACTGCTCAATTTTCTCAGGGGGAAAACCTTGGAACTAATGCAAAAAAGATTTCTGTAAAAGCTGTAGAGAAGGAGGAGGCTGAAAGAAAATTAATAAGCAACCTTCTTCTGTTAAGAAACACAAAGCTTTAAAGGCAAGTAATAGTAAAGCAGCCAATTTGCACAACAAATAAATGGTTGGTGAAAATTTCCGCGGTTATCGATCGAGCTGCAACAGTTGTGTATTAGTAACACTGGTTAATTGCAGAAACAATTTCGGCGGTTATTTAGGATCCGGTCGCGGTAGCAACTAAAAGCCGTGGTCATTCCTACCTTTGGCTGCAAGTGTGTAAAAAGGAAGTAAATTAGTTTAATTTTTTTAAAATATTCAGTAGATTTTAAATTGTCTTAAACACATAAAAATAAAGGCCACCAAAGAAACTACGCTTCCTTGGTGGCCTTTTAATATTTACTCAATCAAATTTATATAACCATAAAAATCAGTCTAAAAGCATCTATTCACCTAATCACCATTAAGGCCCTCTAAGATGATTAAAGTGACTAGGGCAATAATTTGCTATCCTCTCTCTCAGCTTTTTTAACGTCCTCTTCGGTGCCGGGAGTGACATCAGTAATCGCGCCCTTCAACACTTCAATTTTCGAGCCATCGTACATTTTTAAAATGACGGTCTGCTCTTGAATGCGAAGCACTGTGCCTACAATGCCCATAGCTGTCACGCGATCACCTTTCTTTAAAGTGCTACGCTGATCATCCAAAGCCTTGCGGCGCTTCTGCTCAGGACGCCATAAGATAAAATAAAAGAACATCAAGGCTATAGCGATCATAATCGCTGTTTGAAATAAGCCTTGTTCGCGGGGCGGCGCAGCCTCATCTTCAATGGCAAACAAGGGGGTAGACATCACAAACGCCTGCAAACAAATCAGGGAGTAGAAAATCTTTTTCATCATCTTCCTTTTGGGTTGTGAATTGTTAAAATATTTATACACGACAAATTTCTTTTAGCACAGTAAGTTTTAGCACACTACATTTCTTTTAAGCACAACAATATTTTCAATATGCACCGTATGCGGAAATTGATCAACAGGCTGAATGGCTGTAATCTGATAACCTGCGGCCTTTAAAGCCACAATGTTCTCGGCCTGGGTCGTTGGATTGCAAGAAATATACAATATTTTCTCAGGATTAAGATCAATTAGATGCTTGATCGTCTCTTCATCCAGTCCGATGCGCGGCGGATCGACCATCACAATATCCGGCAGAAGATGAGATTGCTCTTGCCTAATACGCGTGATGACATCGCGCACGGATCCCGTCAAGATGGTCACATTTTTTAAGCCGTTGGCTGCCGCATTTGTGCGCGCATCCAAAGAGGACTCTGGCGAGATTTCAATGCCGATCACCTGCTTAGCATGCTGTGCTACACAAATCCCTAAAGTCCCTGTCCCACAATATAAATCATACACCACACACCCCTTCCGGATATCCAGTAATTGCAGCGCCCGCGAATATAATTTTTCTGCCTGCCTGGTATTAGGCTGGAAAAAGGCCGAAGGGCTCACCGCAAAGGTCAGGGATGTGGCCTCTTCATTTGCAGCGGGCTTTATAGTAAGCCTCTCATCAATGTGATCCGGTCCATATAAAAGGATTTCATAAAAATTTGTGGCAGTTCCCTTGGCAATTTGCTGAATGCGCAAGAAAATGCTCAACTGACTTCCCGGCGTAAGCGGTTCAGCGGCATCCCTCAAAAAAGCGGTTAAACTTTCTAAATGCTGCTTTTGCAAAGCATAATCAGCATTGCCGGACACTGTTAGCATGATTAGGCGGTCTCCAGTGCGCAAGCTCTCGCGCACAGTGAGAGTTCGCAAAGATCCCTTATTAGAATGGGGATGATAAGCTGCTAGGTTTGTCTCCCCCCACCATTGACGCGTTGCTTTAAGTGCATCGATGAACCAGGGGTGTGTTAAATGACATTCGGTAAGATTAAGAACTTTACCTCGGCTACCATCGATGATTAAACCAAGATAGTGCTTGCCGGCGGCATCACTGGAGAATGTAAACTCCATTTTATTGCGATATTCCCAAGGAGGATCGCAAGGAATGATAGAGTCGATGGAAAGGCCTGGAACAATATGAGGGAGGAAAAGTTTAGTGATTAGCTCTTGCTTGATTTCAAGCTGTTTCGCATAAGGAATGTGCTGCCAGCGACAACCTCCGCACATGGCAAAATGAACGCAACGCGCTTCAACCCTATCCGGAGAAGGCGTAAGTATCTCTTCTAATGAAGAGCCATAAACACCGCTACGCTTGCGATGCATGAGAATGCGCAGTTTATCGCCTGGCATAGAAAAAGGCACTTCGACAAAGCGCTCAGTTTCGCCCTCGACCACACCGATGCCGTTTCCTTTTTTTGAGAGACTAGTGATAGAGACTTCTGCAGGCCGTGGGGGATTTCGCTTGCGCATATTAATTTTTCCTATTCATTAAGGCTTCCTGGCATAATTACAAAGCATGCGAATAGCATAAGTCAAAGCTTTGGGCTACAGAAAAAAGAATAACTTAAATTGTATGACTTTGCCATAGGATCTGTTTTCTTCATTTTCCTGTCAGCGCCAGAAGGGCGATATAATACTTTTGCATAAAGTCAGTTTTCTAAGCTCAATAACATAGCTCTAAATTATATATATCGGCAATCAGATTGAAGCGCAGGGCTGCAATTAGTTTTGGAGAGTTTGAAATTGGGAATCCAAAAAAAAAGGGAGGCGGAAGGCCTCCCTGAAAATGAAAAAGGCTATGAAAGATTATCTGAAAGAAGCTCTTTTAGCAGGTAACTTGGCAGTTGGTCTTTTTAAAGATAAAGCACGAGGCTTAGCAATTGCTTTATGTGCTTTTGCTTTTGGCTTTGCTTTTACTGAAGAAGACTTAGGTGCTGGTTTTGCAGCAGGTTTTGCTGCAGGCTTAGCAGCTTTTTTAGCTGTAGCTTTGCCGGCTGCTGCTTTTTTAGCTGGCTTCTTAGTGCCTGAAGTTGATTTTTCTGTTTTAATAGAATCTTTGCGGTAAACTTTCGCAATTTTTTCTAATTTAACAGTACCTGTACGCACACGTTGTGACGCAGCTTTATTGCCGCCATCAGCTTTATCTAAATCTGAAGTGATTTGTGCCAACAGATCTTTCATGTGTTTGGTTGTCTCTTTTAGTGCCATGCTGATACTCCTTGTTTTTAGGTTTCATGGTTATTTACTGAATATTAACTTTGAACATATTGTGCAACATTTTTCTTATTAAACAAAAAAATTTAATTATATTTTTTGTTTTTTCTTTTAGCTTTTTCAATGTTCAAAATGATGAATACCCTGTTTTCAAGCCACTATAAACATTATCAATCCCATTTTCAACATAAATATTCAGAACATAAAAAAAAGTAAAAAAAATTTCTTCATTCAAAAAAAACATTATCTATTTTTGATTTTTTTGTATCGGACTGTTTAAAAGATCAATTTAAGCACAGCACTTTCCCATTTTATCCTTCACAATATACTGAAGAATAGCTTAATTAATCCGCATAAAATTATAACGCAAGTTACGCAAATAGCAACTTGCGTTATGATGAAGTGTTTTTTTCAGAAAAGAACTAGAAAACAGTATCGCGAATGGCAACCAAGTTGATATAATGGCGCATGAAAGAATTGGCATAATGCCCTGAATTTGCTGTAAGAACACCTCTTTTAACCATTGCATATCCTTAAGAATTTTATTGTATATTTTCTTTCCGCGTGCAGTTTTCATGCCTTAAGCGCAACTTTTAAGATGCCTTAGCCATCAAATCATCTCGCACTTAAGACATAAAAACTGTACAAAGACGAGATTAGGAGAATAGTATGGCCTTTTTAAAATCAAAGTCTTTTATGTTTTTCTTGTTATGTATTTTCAATGTCGTTTGCATTGGAAATGAAAGCCCATGCTTACATTTCCCCAAAGTGAGCTTTCCAAAAAATGATGCACGCTTACTTACTGCAGATGACTTTTTTTCGGCGGATTTGTTTGAGCACGCTATCGACCTATATCAACAAATTCTTGCTGATGTGACCCGTGTCCAAAGTTTATCCGAAGGACAAACTGAAGCAACTCTGCAAACGGCGATGCAGTCCCGCTTCCACCTTGCACAAGTTTATTTCCATACCGGCAACTATCAAGATGCGATCTCATTGTTACACTATAATATCAATCAACCAAAGCAGCTCTCGCCCCAATTGGAAACCCTGCGCCAAAATTCCATTTATTTACTTGCCATAAGTTTCAAGCAGACAGGTAAGCTGGACGAAGCTTTAGCAATGATGGAGCGCTATGCATTTGGAGAGCATGCAGCAGTTCAACCGCTGCAAAAAGAAGCGCAATTCGAAATGGCGCTCCTCCATCTTCTAAAAGGCGACAACGAAAAAGCAACCTCTCAATTTCGAGCATTGGAGCTTGATCCAAGCACCAGAACAGCCTGCCTGCGTCAATTATATCTCGCGCGTCTTGAAATTACCCAAAGCGATTTCTCAACTGCCATTTGTTTATTAAAAGCCGCGTCTCAAAAAATTAATCCCGATGATGACCTTCATTACGAATTATCCTATCTAATGGGAGAGTCTTTTTTCTGCATGCATTCTTTCGATAAAGCTGCTGAATATTTTGATCGTGCCTTGCCTAAAAATTTTCCAGAGACTTGCAATTGGTATGGGGAAACTCTATATTTTCATGGTTGGTGCAATCTCAACCTGGCTGAGACACATGAAAATCGAGAAGTTCAGTTGCTTTACTTTAAAAATGCCGAAGACTCTTTTTTAAAATTACTGGCACATCAGCCCGAAGAAAAAGTTTATTTAGCTCTTGGACAGTATTATTTGGCGCGCGCAAAACTGCTACAAGATCTTCCGGCCTACATTAAAGCTGAAGATGTGCTTTCCTTGAAGGAACACTTTATTTCCATCGAAGGCCAAACCCAGGCTTTACTGTTGCGCGCTGAAGCCGCCCCTACATATGCATTAAGAAATAGCCTTTACCATCAGATCATTGATGCAAATAATGAAAACAGCTCTTTCTATGCAAAAGGGTGGTTTTTGCATGCCTTAAATGATTTTGAACAGGGACAAACCTTAATCAAATCGCAAAATCCTCATGAAGGAAAACAGATTCTTGCAAACTCAGCACAATCTTTCAGACGAGCTTTTAATCTTTTAAAAGATGGCGATCACGCCTGCGCTGCCGCGGCCTTAAAATACCAGGCCTTAGCTTTGAGCCAAGCAGAACATGCAGAGGCAGATATTTTAGCTTTTCAGGTGATGGATGAGCTCATCCAATCTTACCCCGACCAATTAGCGGCCTTAGAAAGTCCAGATGAAATTTATTATCTCAGAGGATTTTTTGGTCTACGCATAGCTGAATCACAAGACAAGCACAAATATGCTCTTTTGGCACAACAGTCTCTAAAAGAAGCTGCGTCCCTAAAGAGTAACAAGTTTGGTGATGCTGCTTTAAATCAACTAGCGGCATGGCATTATCGCAAGAGCGATTTTACGGAAGCCGAAAAAATCTATCTGCAACTTATCGATGAATTTCCTGCTTCCCAATATTTACAAGAAGCCTGGCTATGGACAGCTTATTGTGCAGATAAATTGCAGAAAGATCCTCAAGTAGCCAGAGTGCGCCGACGAAATCTACTCGAACAGTACCCTCAATCATGCCTGGCACCCGAAGCTTATTTCAGTTTATATACCTACCGCGATTATTTAGAAGGGGATCGCGAGGCTATCAAGCACTTACAGCACTTTGCCAAGCAATATCCCGAAACGCCTTTCCTGATGCAGGCATTTTATCTGATTGGGCTCGATTCCAAACGCAATCGCAAAACACCTGAAGGCAAGTGGATTCGCAAAAAAAGTTTAACGGATGCCATTGATGCCTTTCAAAATGCGGAAACACTCTTCGATATTTTAACAGGTAAAGGATTAATCCCTTCAGATAAGCTCAACTTCTATACTAATGTCTACTATCGCTTGATTTTAGAAAGAGCCATGGCAAATCTAGCTATCGCGGATGAATCACAGGGTGCCAAACAGCTGATCTATTTAGAATATGCAGAAGAAGTTTTTAAAAATTTACTTGCGGATTTCGATTTACCTGATAACGCCCATGTTAATCGTTTATTGCAAAGTGAAGCTTACCCAGCTTTATATGAAGAAAGCGCTTTTTGGCTCGCTCAAACGTACGTTAAAAGACAAAAAGATTCTGAGGCTGAAAGCCTGCTATCCCAAATGCTCGCACGCTACCAACACGCTAAAATTACACGCGGCTATTACCTATCACGTATTAAATACGAACTAGGCAAAATCGCTTCGCGCCAAGATAAGCACTTAAAAGCCCTACAGCTCTTTAAAGAATCTGAAGATGCCGGAAACACTTTATCAACCAGTGAAAAACTAGACCTTTGGATTCAGCAAAGTCATAGCTACCGCGATCTACAGAAATTCGATGACGCTATTCTCATTTTATCAAAAGTGGCCAATGATGCGGCCATCTCCCCCCTGCGCTTAAAAGCTATGTTTCTACGTGCAGATATTTACGAACTTCAAAAACGGCCGGAGCTTGCTCGCAAGCAATTAGAATCGTTAGCCAAAAAAGGCGGCGACTGGGCCCTTAAAGCAAAAGAAAAATTGGAAAAAAATTATGGATATTAACTTAACACTATTTGCACCTCATTCACTAGCTTGGATTGCCAACCTATTCCAATACAATTCCAATTGGAACATCATCCTCTTCATTATTGCAGGATGCTCCATCTTAAGCTTTACCATTTTTATCGAACGCGTGCTCCTCCTGCGCAAATCCGAAATTGATACTAATAAATTCATCATAAACATGCGAAAAAGCATTAAGGATGGCAACATCGTTGAAGCTATTGGCATTTGTGAACAAACGGGCGGCACACTAGCAAATATTGTCAAAGCCGGCCTCATTAAACACAACCGCTCGAAAGAACAAATCGAGGGAGCTATGGAAATAGCCGGGTTGGTACAGATAGCAAAACTCGAAAAAAATGCCAAAATATTATCTATCATTGCCTATGTCACGCCATTAATTGGACTTCTCGGCACAGTGCTTGGATTTATTCAGGCTTTTGCCGAAATGCGCATGAGTGGCCTGGTAGATATTTCAGCGACGCGCATTGGCGAAGCAATGGAATATGCTTTAGTGACAACTGCTGCCGGGCTAGTAGTCGCCATTCCTTCAATCATTGCCTATAACTATATAGTTAGCCGCGTGGAAGGATTCATTCTGGAAATGCAAACTACCTCATCAGAAGTCGTCGATCTCCTGACCGACCGCGAAGAGAATATCCAGTATTAATAGAGTGTGCAATTTTCTGACTGTTGCTAATATGTCAAATTCGCTACAATCAATCTTTTTCAATTAGTTGAAATTGCAGAAATCGGCCGGTTCTAGTTTTGCAGTTCCCTTATATACATGCATATCTCTAATAGATAGAAGGAATTACACTATGCGTATTACACTCAAAGACAATTCATCCGTTGATTTACCATCAGGAAGTACCGCCAAAGATCTGGCCGATCATCTGCATTTGACGGCCCCACAACAAGCCGTGGGAGTAAGCATTAATAACAAAAAAAGCGATCTCACTCATCTTTTACAAGATGGCGATAAGGTGGCTTTTTGGAATTTTGAAGATCCTGCCGGTAAAGAAGTCTTTTGGCATACATCTGCGCATGTGCTAGCACAAGCTATATTGCGTTTGTGGCCTGAAGCAAAGCCAACTATTGGTCCCCCAATTGAAAATGGATTTTATTACGACTTTGCCAATCTGACAATTTCCGATGCAGATTTCGAACGCATCGAAAAAGAAATGCAAACAATTATTAGTGAAAATTATGTCTCAAAACGTGAAGTTTTTTCTAGCAAAGAAGAGGCTTTAAAAACTTTTTCGGATAATAAATATAAATGCGAACTTATTAATAGTTTTGCTGGAAGTGATGAGCTTTCGGGGTATCGCCAAGGGGAATTTTTTGATCTTTGCCGGGGCCCGCATCTCTATAATCTTGGCAAAATCAAAGCTCTTAAATTAATGAAAACAGCTGGTGCGTACTGGCGCGGTGATTCTAAAAACGAAATGTTAACGCGTGTGTACGCCATCACCTTTCCCGACCGCAAGCAATTAAAAGATTACTTACATCAGCTCGAAGAAGCTAAAAAACGGGATCATAAAATCCTTGGACCAAAACTCGATCTATTTTCTGTTAAAGAAGAAGCTCCAGGCATGCCCTTCATTCACCCAAAAGGCATGATCGTTTGGAATCAACTTCTTAGCTATATCCGCGAATGCCTGGCTAAAAATGATTATGTTGAAATTAAAACGCCCACGGTCATGACACGTGAACTTTGGGAACGTTCGGGACACTGGAGCAATTACCGCCAAAATATGTTTGCTTTTCAAATGGAAGAACGGGACTTCGCAATTAAGCCCATGAACTGTCCAGGTGGCATGCTCTACTACCTAAGCAATAGCCATAGCTATCGCGAACTTCCCATGCGAGTGGCTGAGATCGGCAACGTCCATCGCTATGAACCCTCGGGATCATTATCTGGTTTATTCCGTGTGCGCAGCTTCCACCAAGATGATGCGCATATCTTTATGAAGCCTGCGGACATCGAAACCGAAATTCTTAGCATCCTTAAATTAGCGCATGAAATTTATTCTACATTCGACCTCACATATCATCTTGAACTATCCACAAGGCCTGAAGTAAACACAATTGGCTCGGATGAAGAGTGGGAAAGAGCCACAGAGGGTCTAAAAAAAGCTCTCGACCGCTACGGCATGCCTTACCGCATTAACGAGGGCGATGGGGCTTTTTACGGTCCTAAAATCGACTTCCACATTCGCGATGCCCTCAATCGCACCTGGCAGTGTGGCACTATTCAATTAGATATGGCTTTGCCGGAGAAATTTGCATTAGAATATACCGACCACGATGGCTCACGCCAACGTCCAGTCATGCTGCACCGTGCTATCTTTGGATCTGTGGAACGCTTCTTTGGCATACTGATCGAACACTTTTCAGGGCGTTTTCCTCTGTGGATTAGTCCTCAACAGGTGCGGCTGCTCACGGTAGCTGATAGACATCTCCCTTATGCTGAAGAAGTTAGCAAAACTATTCGCCAGGCAGGTTTTCATTGTGAAGTTGATAACACGGGGGAATCGGTCAGTAAAAAAGTGCGAAATGCTCAAATGTCCCAAGTGAACTACATTTTGACAATTGGCGACAAAGAATTTGAGAATCGAACGCTCAACTTGCGCACCCGCGATAATGTGGTGCATGGCGAAATTCAATTGACTGATCTTTTGCGCAACCTTGAAACGGAACTAAAAAGCCGCAGCCTTACTTCAGCTTATGGGACATCCACCAGCACCTGAAGCTCAATGGTGAGTTAACTAATGATCTAGATTCAAAGAGGAATGTATGCAGACAATTGCCATTAGCAGTTTTAAAGGCGGTACCGCAAAAACTTCGACAGCGTTGCATCTAGGGGCAGCGCTAGCAAAGTTTCACAAAAAAAAAGTGCTACTTATTGATTTCGATGCCCAAGCCAACCTAACTACTGGGTTGGGCTTCGATCCAGATGAAAACGATAGCATGGCAAATGTTCTGCAGGGTAATAAAACGCTTAAAGATGTCATCAAATCCACTGCCACTGCGAGGCTTGATATTGTTCCCGCCGATACTTGGCTCGAAAGAATTGAAGTTTCGGGTGCTCTTGCCAATGATCGCTATTCACATGAACGTTTGCGAGATATTCTTGTCACAGCGGACTATGATTTTATCATTATAGACACTCCTCCTTCACTGTGCTGGTTGACTGAATCAGCCTTAATAGCCGCCCATCATACGCTTGTGTGCGCTACCCCTGAATTTTATAGCATTAAAGGGCTTGAGAGATTATCGCAATTTATCAATAGTATTAGTCAGCGCCACCCCCTGAATGTTTTAGGAGTTGTACTTTCATTTTGGAATGATCGCGGCAAAAGCAATACAGCCTTTATGGATGTGATCGAACGCACTTTCCCAACTAAACTATTGAACTCCAAAATACGTCGTGACATTAATGTATCTGAAGCTTCGATTTACGGTAAATCGCTCTTTGATACCGCTCCAGGAAGTCGCGCTGCTGAAGATTTTGCCGCAATTTCGAAAGAAATCCTTAAAAGATTATAAAATTGCTAAAACTTCGTAAAGCTGCTTTACAAATAAAATCAATCAGGAGCAATTGGACATGAGCAAAGTGAATGCACTCCTCAATGAGCGTTTAAAGAAAAATGATAACAATTCGAAAATGGCGGCCATGGCCCAACAATCGGCCAGCGGAAATTTGACTAGCTTTGCTGGTGTTTTTAGTATTTCAGAGCTAAGCTCTGGCGAAAAATCCACCATTGAAACAATTCTCAATGAATATGCACTGGGGGATAAAGCCAATTTTTCGCAAGATTTATCGAGTTTGCTTTCTATTACTTCCGAAGTTAAGGCTATCAATAATCAAGCGGCGTTATTACATGGCGAAAGAATAAAAAAAGCTCAAAATATTCTAGTCTGTTATCGCGATGGGGCCTTTACTGCCTGGCTATTGGCAGCTTATGGGAACCGACAAACGCCATATAATCTAATGCAGTATTACGAATTTTGCGAGGCTATGCCTAAAATGTTGCGCCCCCAAATAGAAACTATGCCGCGTCAAGCTATCTATACCTTAGCCAGCCGCGATGGAGATTTAGAAAAAAAGCAAACGATTATTGAAAATTATAAGGGTGAAACAAAAGCTGAATTATTATCATTGATCCGCACAGTTTTTCCGTTAAGCAATGAAGATGGGCGTCGTCAAAATATCGGCGAATCGGCTACGCAAACTCTTAAGCGCTTTTATCGCGACTTAAAGCGCCAACCTTTGCGTTTAACTACCCCCCAAAAAAGCGCTATCAAAATTATGCTTCAAGAAATTCTCGAGATGGTGAATGCTGCTAAAGCGATATAAACCCCATATATTTCGTAAAACCTATTGCGCTAGTTGCGAACATGCTCTATAAAGGACATTTTCATGAGTTATGTAACAGACACCTGTGCTGACTTAACTTTGCTTCTTTTCCGTAAGATGATTGCCTAAGGATTATCTAAATTTCAATAGGAGAGACTATGTTTGGGACCGGCGAAATACTAGTTATTCTGTGCATTATCCTAATTTTATTTGGGGGCAAGAAATTACCCGAATTTGCTAAATCCTTAGGTCAAGGCATCCGCGAATTTAAAAAAGCTTGTCAAGGCTTAGAAGAGGATGAAGTCGTAGAAAAACCGGTTGTCAAAAAATCATCTGAAACCATTGTGGTTGAAATTGAGCATGATGACAAAAACAACCGAATCTAGTGAACATGCGCCCTTTTGGGAGCATGTAAATGCGCTGCGATCTACAATATTACGGATTATGACTCTCATCGCTTTAGGAATGGTCTTAAGCTTTTTCTTCTACAGCACCATTATTTCCTTTCTGACCAGCCCTTTAAATAAAGAACGATCTGCTGCAACTCTTGCCTCAACTGAGGAACGCATAGAGCATATTCGTCTAAAAAATGATGGCCCTAAAATCCTGACTTATCAATTGCCGCACAATCTAATTGATATCACGCAAATGAGCCCGAATATTGAAAGAATTGGGCTCAAAACCTTGCTCATCCCGCCTGAATCCTGGGTAACTTTCACCCAACCAATTAATTCGACGCAATTAGTGGTATTAGGTCCTCTGGAGGGCATGCTAATTGCTTTTAAAACAAGCTTATGGGTAGGTGCTCTGGTCACATCGCCCTTATGCTTGCTTATTTTGTTTCAATTTATTTCGCCTGGTTTGCATGCACACGAAAGGCGCTTAGTAATTCCATTTATAATGACTTCCCTGACATTGATGCTAATGGGCGCTCTATTTGCATTTAACATTACCATTCCTTTAGCCAATCAATATTTAAGCTCTTTCAATCAAGCCATTGGGATCAACTTATGGTCCTTGGAACATTATCTTGATTACACTTTTTTTCTATTATTTGCCAGCAGTCTGGCTTTTGAATTAGGGGTGATAGGAATTTTTGCAGTGCATCTTGGAATTGTTTCAGCAGAAAAATTGCGCTCTAATCGACGTATAGCCATTTTAATGGCTTTTGTGATTGGAGCGCTTTTAACTCCACCAGATGTTTTTACACAAATGATGTTGGCTATTCCAATGATTCTACTCTATGAAATAGTTATTCTTTACGCGCGATTTAAAAACGATTACTTTACGTGTACATAGACGAGGTCATTTTTATCATGCTCATCCAAGTACATCCGCCATTCGTCTGCTAACCAGCTAAATTCTTCAAGCAAATCGACAAAATTGCGTTTATTAAGAAACTCTAATCCACCAATATATTTAAGTGCCACTTGAAATGTTTGCTCATCAAGTTTTAATTCGGTTTTGATGTGCCCTTTTTCAAAACTAGGGGACTGAGTTAGACATTTTCTAACACTAAGAGGTAAAAAATTGCCGCCAAAATAGACAGGACTGGAAAGGGAAATTTTAGTGGCATTGTCATAAACATGAATATCCACTTCAGATCCACCTAGGGTAATTTGAGCCATCTCTTCATTAATTAACCGATGTAATAGCTTTCTTAGATCTTTTTCTATAATCATGGCAGTTCTTGTTATTGTTTTACCCGCATACAGTACTAAAAAATACATCTTATTACTCAACCATGCAGCGGCAATAACAATAGACCTCCTTTTATCTAATTATAAATAAATAAACAATATTAATAAATAGTTTTTTATTTAATAATACAAAATGCTTATACTTATGAAGAATTTGAATGCATAAATTCTTCATAAGTTTCCTTTAGCTGTTGCCTAATTAGCATCATGGAGGCATACGCACTTTCGGCTTCAGCCATAGCAACTTTTATTTCATTTTCATGAAAAATTGATGGCGAAAGTCTTTCACTAAAAGAAACTGTGCGCGTTTTAAAAATAGCATTTCGATGCCCATGATGTGTATCTTCAATCGTAGGCATGTGAATTTGTAAATCGCGATCTTTGATGATCGTATGACTGCAACGCTTTCCTTTACGAGGAAAAGTTTTTTTTGGATTTAATGTATCGTCATCCATAGTAAAGTCCCTCTCTAATCAGCTATATGTCAGTAAAACCTCCTACCATTTTGTTTGTCAACATAAAAATTAATTTAGAATATTCAATATAATTATTTATTTAGTCCCCAATCGATGGGGGAATCACCTTGCTTTTCAAGGAGTTCATTAATCTTTGAAAAATGGCGACATCCAAAAAAGCCTCTAAAAGCAGAAAATGGTGAAGGGTGCGCTGCCATAAGGACTGGATGACGCACTAACTCGTTTATATTGAGATATTGCCATTTATCCTGAGCTAATTTTCCCCATAAAACAAAAATCACAGGCTCTTCACGCTTGCAAAGAATTTTAATGACCGCATCTGTAAATTGTTCCCACCCCCGACCATGATGCGACATGGGCTCTCCTTGACGCACTGTGAGGGTTGAATTAAGCAATAGCACCCCTTGTTCTGCCCAGCTCGATAATGAGCCGTGCAAAGGCAATTCAATGCCTTGATCAGTTTTGAGTTCCTTGAAAATGTTTTTTAAGGAAGGAGGGAGAGGCATTCCACAAGGGACGCTGAAACATAATCCCTCGGCCTGTCCAGGACCGTGATAAGGATCCTGTCCTACAATGGCGACTTTTACTTTTTGATAAGGAGACATTTTTAACGCATTAAAAACGAGTTCTGCCTTAGGGTAAATTGGAATTAGACCGGCGCGTTCTTGCGCTACAAAGGCAGCTAATTCCTGCATATAGGGCAATTGGAGCTCGTCATTTAAAACAGCCTGCCAGGAAGGTTCTAAAATAAAAGGGTCTGATGTTTTAGCCGAAGCTTTGTGGTGTTGCATATGCATAGGAAATAAGATAAGTTATTCGGCAAATAATTGGCTAGTTCCTAATGCGAAAAATCGGGATTGACGAGAAAGCCAACGAACTACTATGATTTGCACCTCATCTAACTAGGAACTTTCTTATGAAAAATATCGCAGAAAACAACATGATTCGCTTTATCAACATCACTAAAAAGAAGGATGGGATATTTGCGAATTTCAAGGTAAAAGGCATTAAGGGTGGAACATCTTTCAGCTCTTCTATTTCTGTGGATTTATCTTCCGTCGAGCTGGATATTTCTTCAGATAACCTAGAAAAAATCATTGAAGCTTGTGCTCGCGAAGCTGTTAAAGAATATAAAAAGGCCGAATTTCAATTCGAAGGTCTTCAGGCTATCTAAAATCTTTTATCTGGGTGTAGCGCAGCTTGGCTAGCGCACTTGCCTGGGGGGCAAGGGGTCGCAGGTTCAAATCCTGTCACTCAGATTATTTTCTCTAAGTCATTTAAGGGCATTCACGTTGTGAATGCCCTTTGTACATTAAGGCCCGGGTGGTGGATAGGTGGTGGATGATGCACAAAAAAATTTCTCTTAATGCGGTTAACAAATTAAGAATATTTCTCATGATAAGCTCTCTTTTATCACCTCCGTTCAGCGCGCATGCTTATGAAACTCAAAATCTTTCTTTATCTAAGCAATGTCAGCTACTCACCCTATCCGAAGTAAAAGGTTTAGAATGGGTAAAAAAATGCACTCAACAGTATCCCGAAATCCTTTGGTTGGCAGATGCTGAAGTGCGCAAGACAGAAGAAGGATTAGCAACTGAACAAAGTTCCTATTCAGAACAACTGTTTGGTCAAAAATTTATTGAATTTGACAGAACGATCATGACGCTCCGCTGTTTGCAATTAATCCTTGATGGCAGTGAAAGCGCTTATCAAGAATTTACAATGGATCAACCGAATGGCGCAAAGCTTTCAAGAACAAGTTTTGAAAGCTTACACGCACAAGGAGTCGATTTAATAAAATCACAATATGCCAACATGTCCGAATTGGAAATACTCCAAGCCATGGAAGCTTCTCTTGTACTTGGTGATATAGGCAAGAGTGGCAAAGCTAGAGAAATTTTTAATCCTTATGGAGCTACAGCTCCTGATCATGATGACTTTCACGAAGAAACGATGCAGATCTTGGACTGTTATCCAAACCTTTGTCCAACTTTTGATAAGTTGTCGCCGTTAGCTAAAAATCTACTCGTTCAAACGGCTAATTTAGCTCATTATGGTCATGTGACTCATCTTGAAGGAGGACCTGGCATGTTTTCTAAGCTAAAACAGAGTGGTCTTTCATCATTTGCTATAGCTTTTGATTGTTTTGTACATATTTGCGATACAGCAGGAGCATTAGGCCATGCAAATAATAAATCTTCTCTAGTGTATACCGAAGAAACATATCGGGCCAAACAAGCCGTTGTCAGTACTTGTCAGATTCTTTCCAATTCTAAAAAAACGGAAGTAGATGCTTACAATGCCTATTTAAAAATTAGAGCTGATTGGCTTGGTCTTAATGATCAGGATAGAATAGATCGAGCTTTAACACGCATGGGAGCCATGCTTCGGTTATTTACACCTGAGGATGGCATGCTTTTAAAGAAAGCTATTCTTGAATTAGATTCAGAACTACAAATCAAGATACTAAAGCAATTGGATACAAAAGAAGGTAAGGACCTTGAACGTACACCGACGTATATGCCTGCTGTTTTAGTGAACCTTTCTAACAATTTTCAATTAGGAATCACACGCGAGGAAAGAATTTCAAAGGCAGTGATTTTGGGACTTCCTTTCCTTGCAAAAGTTTTAGAAAAACATAAGCATGCCCTTTTCGAAAATAAAACCAATTCTAAGAATCCTTTGAATTTTAATAAGGCGGCTGGAATCGCAAAAGAAAGGCCATACGCTCTACTTAATGAATTTACTATCGATCAAGAGGGAAATGTATGTATAGATTAATCAATCAAATCCAAAAGAACGTTATATTGCTTATAGTTTTCCTTGCTTATGGGCCGGTATCTTTATCTGCCTCTGCAGACTTATATTGTAAAACAAAAGTGGTAATTTTTGATTGTGATGGAGTTTTAGTTGATACAGAGTATTTGAAATTTTTAGCATGGCAAGAAGCGTTGGCTAGCTACATGATTGATTTTTCTATTGAAGAATACATGCCACTTGTTGGACATAGCTCAAAAAATATTCTTGCGATGATTGCATGGTCCAAACAATTGAAGCTGGCAGAGCAAATTATTGATTTGAAAAATGACAAATACAAAGCGCTGCAAAAGCAAGGAGTCCAAGCAATTCAACCGATGGCAGATTTTGCTCGTGCTTTATCCGAAAATAAAGAAAGGCTAGAATTGAAACTAGGGCTTGCTTCCTCAGCCCCACAAGAAGAGATTTTCATTAATCTGCAACAAATTGGTTTAGAGAATGCCTTTGACCTGATAGTTTCTGGTTCTGATGACCTAGAAGATTATAATGATGAAGAAGGTAAAAATAAGCCAAAACCTTATATTTATATTGAGGCAGCTAAAAGATTGAATGTACTTCCAGAATTTTGCTTGGTTTTTGAGGATACTGCAGCCGGAGTAGAGGCCGCAGCAGGTGCTGGAATGACTATTGTTGCTGTACCCAATCAATTCACTATTAATCAAGACTTTTCTAAGGCATCAACAATGCTTCATTCATTCGAAGAATTGCCCAGTATTGAGATTTTTCAAAAATAGATCAAACTTTCACAAACCACAAATAGATGAAACTAAACCTTAGACAAAATGATCGACTTTCTCAAGTCATAAAGCCTTTCATAAAAAAATTAGGATTATCCAATCTCAACCCAGATAATTTAATTTACATTCCTTTGAAAGGCGGCGGCAGTCAAGCCACGCTTTATCGTTTTAATATAGCACAAAGAGCTTATGTTGTTAGACTTTTACCCCCTCAAGCCAATCAACTTACAAGAATGCATCAAATTAACTTGGCAAAGCAAGCGGGAGAAATTGGCTTAGGACCTAAAGTTTATTTTGTAGAATTTCACTTGGAAGGGATGGTTACGAATTTCATTCCTGGTAGAACTGTCTGTAAAACGGACTTTGATAATGATGATAATCTTGCTAAATTCGCAAAACTCCTTCAAAAGCTGCATAAATCCATTGAGAAATTTCCGGTAGCTTGTTCTCCATTTCAAAGATTTCAAAATTTTTTTTCAGAATGCAAAAAAAGAAAAAATAACCTTACCTTCACGCTTTATTGAAATAAAAACATTAATGGATGAATTGGAAGCAGTATTTCATTTAAGTCCCGTTCCCCAAGTTCCTACCCATCTTGATCTACACCCTCTCAATATTATGCTATCAGAGGAGCATTTTTTTCTGGTGGATTGGGTAAATGGTGGAATATGTGATCCCTACTTTGATTTAGCCACTTTTGCAACTTTTCAATGCTTAAATGAATCACAAACATTGACTTTTCTCACATATTATTTTGAACATCCTCCCACCCAATTTGAATGGAATAGATTTATCGTTACACGACCTATTCGCCTGTTTGTGATAGCTGCTGCCTTATTAAATTCATCAACAGATGAAAATCGCTCTATCTCATATGAGGAAGCTTTGGAAACTTGTAAACTGCCCTCTTTGGTTGACTTTGGGAAAAATGAAATCAATGAGCCTCTTTGGTTACATGGCCTGAAAATGCTAAAATCAGGACTCACACTGATTGACCAAGAAAACTATAAAGCAGCACTAAGATATTTACAGAAAAATTTAATTGATTCAAACCCTTAATCTATAAAATAGAGCGAGCTGCTCTTTACGGTTCTAAGAATAAGTTGAATTACAACTCCGCCATCAATTCTTTTTAAGAACTATTACTTATTAAACTGGTTTATATAACTTGCGCAAATACCATTCGGGAAGTAAAGACTTAGAAATACCTCCAAAAAAGACTGCTGAATCAGGTTGTGCATTTTTAAGAATAGATGCAGTACTTACTTGATAAAGGTTATGAAGAGTTTTAATGTATTCTTTATTGGAATCTGATAATTCAGGTGTTTTAAGCATCTCGATAATTCTATAGTCGACAAGATGTTGAATAAATTTCAAAAGAGAGCTTGTTGCTTTAAAACTATTACGGGGGGTATTCCAATCCTTAATTTTAAGAGGTAGCTGTTTCATCATTTGAGGCCAATTTTCATTTTTAAATTGTCGATAAATAGTATCGACGAGAAAAGCTAGGGCATCTCTTTGAAGATCATTTTCTTCATTGAGACTGATTGTTATATTGGGAATTTGATTCACTTCGTTTACTAATGCAATGAAAGTATCAATTTGAACTTGAAAAGGATTTTGCTGTATAAAGATAGTCGAATTCATAATAATTTCCCTTTAATTGTTTTATTTAGCGTTTGATTCAATAGCGTATCCCGAGTAATTGCTGTCTCGCCTCGCATAAATGCATATTCAGTTTCGGACATGAAGATGATAGCGACACTGAATTTAAGTGCTTGCAGGTTATTATCATCAATTTCCTTTGTGGCAAGCAAATCTGCTATTCTATTAAGTTCTCGAATTGTTTCTAAATTTGAACTATGCTTGTCATTTTTTTCCGGAAAGCTAAGTACCGGTAGCAGTGACTCTGTAACGAATAACGCAAATGGGGGGGTCTTGGTTTTTTTATATTGCGCTATCCATACATCCATCGATTTCATTACTTCACCACGTGCAGAAAGAGAGGCAGTTTGCTGTTTGAACACCTGGTGAATCTGCTTTATAGCTTGGCCGAGATTGTCTTCTAAACCTTTGAGATGAGGATCTTGGTGGGATTCGACGAAATTGCCAAGAAGTTTAAATTGTGCCACTCCTGTTGCCACGACAACATCTTGGGAGCTTATTCCATCATCGAGTGCTTGTGAAATTTCGCCTAAGTGTGTTTTTAAATCTTTCATGTCCCCATTAAATTCTGCTACTAGTTTTTTAAATGAGTCGTTTGCTTGATCTTCACCATATAAATCTTTTAAAACGCCATAGGCAATGGAAAGCGCTAAATTGATTTGTGGGATGTATGTTGGTGCATTTTGATTGTTTTGAGCTTCTTTGTTAGGAATGGATTCCAGTCCCACAAGAACTGCACCATATTGGCCTAAAGTAATATTAGCTTTAAAGGCGTTAAATTGCTGATCAATGGCTTGTCGAAATAATCCTTTTTTTTCTTCAGGGATAGCGTAGCCATCTACCATGCTTCTAAGCTCGTCGCGCACATGTAAATAGACCTCATACGCCATGACATCTATGGGATTGCTTTCGTCATAATCCTGCCATTTTCCTTTTACAATATCATCTCCAAGTTTTTTGGTGTATTCCGGAAAAAGAATGAGGAAACTTTTAATTTTGGCAAGAGCTACTAGGGCTCGAGTCTGTTCCCAAAACTCTTGTGTTTTTCGATCATATGTCACCGCACAGGCATCTGAAATGGATGTAACGGCCCTGATCATTTCGGGGTGAATTCCATCTTTAATTTGACCGGGTGATAAATTGGGACGGATGATAGCATGGCATAATACGCAGTCGTGCAAAATGGTATAAGATGTTTCATCTAAATAATGCAAAAAGTAGTCGCGGTTGCATTCGATCATTTTAGCTCCTATGAAGGGATGATCCTTACAACAATTGAAATCGGAGGATGCAAGACCGACTGTGTATCCCACATCATGGTAAAAGTGTATTAATTCCTCAATAAATTTATCTTTAATTGTGTAGTGGTTCTCGTCCATGCCTTTATGAAGGGATAATGCTCCCAGAATATTATTGTGGATGTGTTTAGAGCCATGGTCACTTCCATTAAAAGAACTCTTGTCGTAATATTCTTGGTAAGTGGCAATCCGCACTAAATCGCGAACAAAGAAGAAAACATCTTCAGGGTTTTTATTAAAACATTTCAAGTATAGATCTGAAATATCCTCGGCATCGTGGGTAAGACGATGAGCTTGATCGGTGTTTAATTTACCTGCATTGAGATATGAATTGACCTCCACGGTGAGAAGCTTTTTAACTTGTTCTATAGTAGTAATTTGCTGAGTAATTAGGGTCGGTTTACCTAACAAATTTTCTATATCAAATGGAATGATTTCAGGATCGTAAAACCCTTGATTGACGCACGTTTGCAAATCTTTTTGGTAAACTTCTCTACAAGCTTCTTCTTTGATGCTGGCAATCATAATGGCACGCTGTTGTAAAGGCAGCTTATCAAGCACGTCCTTTTGCAGAGCTAATTTAGCTTTAACAGCTGTATCAAAGGGGCCTTTTGATAAAGCTACTGCATTATAATCTGCCAATGAAGCAGGGGAGCGGTGTTTTTGAATCCTGCTTTGAATTTCATCTGGCGATAATGAAGTTAAATTTGCGCCCAAAACCATTTTAGGCTTATATCCAAGAGGATTGATTTTATTTAAAATTTCATCAAAGCCTTTAAGTTCTGCTTTATGGAGCTCTTTGAATGTTTTGGTAATTGTCTCAATCGGCCCTGCATTCCCAAGTTTGTGTATTCCTTTAATATCATTGATTAGATCTTGTAATAATTGATGTTGATCGACTTTATGAGGATCAATTAAATGCAATGCTTTGCGCACCCTAGTTCCTATACTTGGTTTTAAACCTACTCGTTGCGCTAGTTGTGAAATTTGTTCGTTGTTACTATTATCAATCAGATTTTTATTTTTTTCTAAAAAATCGATTGTTACAAGTTCCACCAGATGTTTATTTGTCATGTCGCAGTGTCCGAACAATCCCGTAAATTTTTCCCAAAGAACTCTTACTAAATTTGTCTGGCTTAAAGTTACACCCTCTTTTTTGTTCTCGACAATGAGAAATCGGTTAAACCTATTTGGTTTTGAAATTGATTCCAATTTCTCACGAAAGATTGGTTTTTGAGTGAAAGAACTTGCATCCGAAGATAATAAACCGCTCATAAAAGTCCCCTTTTATCAAAACTAAGCCTAAAATTTATATCAATATTTAATTTTAGTAATGCAGTAATATATAATCTTTATTATGATTAAATTTTAATTATAACTCAATATAACTTTTATTATATGCTTTTGTTGTGGTTTTGTTGTTAATGAAAATGATTACTAGACGATATTTATTATAAATAAAATCAGATCAAGCTAACTATCATATTCTCAAAGGCTTTAAACTCACCGATTGATAACATGCTCAACATTCCTAAAACTATGGTAATGGATTTTCGAGTTTCCCTTTTATAGGTATACAGAAATATAAACCTTCTATGCTTAAAAACTGATACATCTAAAAAAATAAACATGATAATTAATAATTGATGTGTATGTTAGAAAGCGTATATTATTGCAATTTAAGAAAGACTATTGTGATTAAAAAAAGCCCTTAGCTGTCAATATGCTAAAACCATTGAATCTTTTTCCTAGAAAGATATAATATTGCAAAGAATCTTTCACACTATAGAGTTATATGATCAAAATTTTAATACTTTTGAGCTCTTTTCTTTTTACACGATTTGCATTACAAGCAGAAATCCATCCAAATCAACTTCATACAAAGGAATCATCTCAAATAATGTTTGCTGTCATTTATCAAGGATATCTCAAACCAAACAGAGAAAACGAATATCAAGAAGCTTGGAATAAAGTTGCTCAATTTTTTATCCAAAAACGTGGTGCCCTCGGCTCTTGTTTACATCGCACATCCGATGGGCTATGGGTAGCATATTCTCGTTGGCCTAATAAAGAAACTAGAGATAACTCTTGGCCGGGGGATAGTGCTCCTTCAGAAGAGTTGCCCTATGAAATTCGCAATGCAGTTTTAACAATTAAAGATTGCTTAGATCCCGATCGGAAAATTCCTGATATCTGTATGGAGGTTATAAATGACCTTTTATGAATATTTATGAATACCTGGAATGAAGTTGTTAATGCACAAATTCTAAACCATATCGATGCAGTAAAAAAAACTACACAACCCCTGCTCGATATTTTTGGTATCGATTACTTTACATATCACAGAATTGATAAGGAGGGGCGCTATACCGTTTTACTCGATCGTCCCGATTGGGCAGAGCATTATGTCACTCAAAAACTCTATAAACAAGATCCCTATCTTCAACATGCTGATGCCTATACCTCAGGTTTTTGCTTAGTCGATATGTATGGATCAATAGCTTATAAAGAACTAATTCTTATCGAAGGATCTAAATTCAATCTAGACTTCGGAATAACTCTGATTCAAAAAAATGATAAGGATGTGGAATTTTTTGGGTTTGCTGGAAGCAAGGATAATTCCGCCCTTAACAAACTCTATCTCAATCATCAACCTCTCCTCATATCATTTGCTAGTCATTTTAAAGAGCAACATTCAGCCACTCTCCAACATCTAAGTGATGGCGCTCCCTCTTTGGAAATTCTCAAAGGCAAAAAACTTGAAAAACGTCCTATGCAAATGCAATTAGGCGAAGAAAGCCATCATTCCTTTCTTAAAGCTCTGGGCATGCATCAGCAAATCAAACAGGCATATTTGCTTTCGCATAGGGAAAAGCTATGCTTACAATGGCTTATAAAGGGTAAATCTTCTAAAGAAACCGCAAGCCGCATGGGAATTTCACCGAGAACGGTAGAATCCTATTTCGAAAATATCAAGAATAAGCTCAGCTGCTGGAGCAAAAACGAAATTTTTGATATCGCTAAAAACTTATCATTTTTAGGTTTGCTACCGTAAACATTACGGTGTTTAGCATAATCCTCATTTACATATCATCAACTCCGAATAATTAACCTTGAAGGAGTCATAAATGATATCTGAAAAAGATTTTGCTTACGATTGTAATAAGAGTCTGTATAGCCAATTAGGCTTACCTATTCACGAAGAATTTGGTACTTATTACAGTCAAACAAAAGTTCCACACCCACTTTTAAACGGGGTTTTGCGTTGTAATACTCCCGATGCAAACATAGAAGGCGTTGTTAAAAAAGTTATTTCACATTTTAATGCTTTGCAATTGCCTCATAGCTGGTGGGTAGAAGAGAGTGAAGCCCCCCCTTCTTTGAAAAGCATTTTGGAGCGAAATGGGCTTAACTATCTAGGAAAGTTTTCTGTACTACTCCTCGATATCAAACATACACTTCCTGTTGTGGAATCGGATGCTAAGATTGATATTGTAAGAGATGAAGCCCATTTATCTATCTGGGGAGACATTCTTAGTCATGCCTTCCAAATTCCACCGACCGCATTATCTATCTTTCTAAAACTTATGCAAAAAGCAAGTGGCTGTGGAGATTTTACAAATGTTTTGGCTCATAAAAGTGGAAAAGGGATAGCTACGGGCTCCATAACAATTACAAATGACGGGGGGTATATTTGCAATGATTGTACCATGGATGAAGCGCGTAATTTAGGCTATGGTAAAGCAATCACCTGTAAATTACTTGACATCGCACAAAAATCCGACTGTCGGCGTGTGGGGGTAATATCCGCACCATCAGAGCTTGAGGATTATAAGCAGCTTGGCTTTGTCGAACAGGGAGTCTTTCATATTTACACAACGAATTCTTAAAAGAAGTTCATTGGAGAAATCATAAAATGAGTGACTGCAAATTACAGGAGCCAGCTTAATTTATAAAAACATTATACTCTCCTTTAGTTCAAAATTGACTTTAAATCCAAGTTAGTGGAGCCGCACCTACAAGGCTCTGCTAACTATCCCAATCAATACAAGGCTTCCGCTATTTGCGTTCCTATTATAAGCAATGGAAGCTAGTCCTTTATAAAAAATTCACTTTGCTATTCATTAAATTTCACCCAAAAGTTGAGCTTTTTTTGTGCGTAATTCATCTTTATTGAATTATGATTTCATAAATTATATTGCAAATTAAATCACTACTTTAATATTTTTTATAAAAAACTTTTTTTTATTAAATTATTTAATAATTTATAAAAACATTTATGAGGTTGTATGAGTTGGGATCCTATTCAAAGATCAGCTGTCAGTTCATCATTAACCGACATTAATTGCACAATTTGTTTAGAAAAAATAGTTCCTGAAAACCAAACTTCCCGCGAAGAAGAAAAACCTAGAGTCTTAAATTGCATTCACATATTTCACAGAGAGTGTATTGGTTCATGGTTAGTTCAACAACATAGCTGTCCACTTTGCAGAACATCTGTATTGGTTGATACACCTCAAGCTCATACTTCTGAAATGTCCCCTGAAGAAATTCTTGCTGTTCCAGACTATCCTCCATTAATTCCTATTCAAGAAGTGCATGCAGGCATTTTTTTTGTTATTCGCAACAGAACAACTGGAAACGCGCGCCGTGTGATTGTGAATGTAAATTCATCTGAAGCAGAAATAGCAAGGATCATTACACCGTTACTGATCGTCTTTAATAGATAAAATTCTTCAAGATAATATAACTTGAAAATTATGCTTAATTATTTAATTATAATATTTTTGTTTTTAATGTGCAGTTAAATAATTTAAGGCTCTTGGGTGAAGAATTGGGGGGGCGAGCTATGACTTTGTGATAGGTGTAAAAACCCCTCTCCTTAAACCAGTATCTCTACTAAACCGACTACCCTTGTTGTAGCCTTACGAGAGTCCATGTTTGCACAGATCCATCAGTAAAATAGACTGTAATAGGAGTTTGATCTTCAGTTAAGTTGTAAATACCTGTGGAGGCAATGGGGAAATTTGCCTGATTATCTAAAGACCAATAAGCTTCTTGATTATTAGGGTCGACCTTTCCAGTAATATCTTTTGCAGCATCGGTTGCGGAATTGTAATAAACACCGGCGATTTCCCCGCTTCGATTAATGGCAAGTTGAATAATACGATTGGATTGAGCAGCATCAATGGCATTATTTGCGAGGGCAAAGATGCCTAGCGGGAGCCAATCGGCCTCCGAGGAAGTTATCACCCGAGAACTTACCGCTTGGGAGGGTGTCGTTGTTGAAATCGAGGGATAAGTATAAGTGGATGCTGCGAGTGGATAAGAGTAGCCTTCCCCATCATAATAATAGGGCGCTGGCCAGTTCCAATTTCCCCAACTGGCTACCGTAGCCCAGGCAGCGGGCCTCCACAAATTAGCACCTGTTCCCACATTAAAGTCGATGTTATGGCTATCAAAAAAATTGCGATCAAACCAATGACTAGAGTTAGGCTGAGATTGTTGCAGACGCTCGCTCACCTTATCAGAAAGCTGCCTATTTTGGGTGAGCTGGCTGATGCGATTGTTGGAAAAATTTTGAGCCTTTTCCTTCAGGGCCTGACGATTAATATTCTCAGATGGTTTACTTTGTGCATACCAATTTATTTGATTGTTATTTCCGCACGGTTTGCACCCAAAGGCCTTTGCTGGGGTATCTGTGGCGATTGTTGAATCCTGTCCTGCGAGTTTGATGGTCTTGTTTGAGTCTGCGTTCTCGTTTGATCTTCTGCAGGCCTAA
>JACDGH010000138.1 GCA_013815395.1 Parachlamydiaceae bacterium | reverse complement strand
GTTTGGTGCTGGCTCAGGGAGGATTGGCGTGCTTAGACGAGGGTTAGTTCGTTGTGTCACAGAAAGTCAAGCAGAGATTGTTAGGGCCGTTGCAGAACAAAACAATGTACCAACGACCTTATTTTTTAGAGCAATCACTGGAAGAACTGAAGAAATTGAGCATGGACTGCAATTAAATGAGTATTATGAAAAAAATAACATTTTTTCTGGAAATGAACCTATTCAACTAAAGCCTGGTTTAATGGACTTTTCTGAATATCCTGAAGAAGCAGAAACTCTCAAGACGATGACATTTAATCTTGTTGAAGCCATGAATGATCAAATTTCAAAAGCTTCCCCTGAGGATTCTATTAAACAAAGAAGATATGTGTATATCTCAATTAATAAGCCGCCTTTTGGTCAAAAGTCAACAGAGTTAATCAACAAAGCTGTGCAAGCAAGTTCTTATGAAGATGAACAATATTATGAAGCTACATACCTTGGTTGTATCATAAAAAAAATGATCGATTTAAAAATGATTTATAGAATTGTTAAACGCAATGGCCATGGGTATTATCTGCAAGCCTGAGCAGGGCTGAAACGAATAGTTAGATATAGGATGAGAATTCCTGGCCTGCAGTTGCCCTTCGCCTGGGCTCGTTTAGAGCCGCACTTCCGAGGCTTAATTAGAAGGCAATAGATTATTTTGCCTTCTAATTACTGTCAGCCTCGGAAGTGCGGCTCACTAATCTCGAAAAAAATATGAAATTAAATATTTCAACTAAAAAATAGTACAACATTTGTGTTCCCCTATTCCCGGGCCGCAAGCCTTTCTCTTGTTATCTTTGTTACCCTTTCCAGTGCTTCAGGAGTAATTAATTCACATCCGCATAAATTTAAATTCAACAAATTTGGCAAAAGAGGACTTTCGACTAGCTCTACAGCAGCTATATCGGTTAAGCGAGTACAGTACGAAAGATTGAGAGTTCTTAAGTTTTTCAGATTTGAGCTTTCAGAGAAGGCTCTAGCTGCTTCATCTGTTAATTCGTTGCAGGCATATAAATTCAATTCTTCCAAATTGCTCATATTAGCACTGCCTGCAATTGATAATATTGCTTCATCTGTTAGGAAGGTGCACCCCTTTAGATTTAAAATTTGCAGATTTTTCATGTAAGTGCTGTTTGAAATCGCAATCACATCTACATCAGTTATTTCTGCGCATGCAGTAAAATATAGTTTTTTCATGTTGCTCATGAAAGGACTTGTAGTCAGTGCCCTAATACCCGCATTAGATCCATGAGAATTAGAAAAATTTAAGCTTTGCAATTTAGCCATATGTGGACTTGTAGCAATTGCTCTGAATGCTACATCTGTTATATTTC
Organism: Parachlamydiaceae bacterium; assembly: GCA_013815395.1. Classification (GTDB taxonomy): domain Bacteria; phylum Chlamydiota; class Chlamydiia; order Chlamydiales; family Parachlamydiaceae; genus JACDGH01. Next base: position 5,671 of record JACDGH010000138.1, on the reverse strand, counting down.
TACATCCAGAAAAACTTAAAATTCGCAAATTAGCCATGCAGGGGCTTTCCGCTATTACCAAAGCTGCAGCGTCAGAAAGGAGAGGGGATAAATCAAAATGTAACTCTTGCAAATTAGCCATGTTTGGACTGAGCGCAATTGTCGTTATTGCTACATCTGTGAGAAAGCTACAATTTCTCAAATGTAATGATTTTAAATTATTCAATCGTCTTACAATATTATCGACATGTTCGTCTCTAGGGCATGGGCATCTATTAAGATCAAGATGGGTTATATCCTTTGGCATTGCAGAAATAATATCTGTAAGCAAGTTTTCAATTTTAACGAAAGAAAAAAAATACGCATGCTTAGTTGGAATAGCATGCTTAAAAAACAAGCGAATCATTTCTTTGAAAATATGAGGATCAAATTCTCGCCGCCTAGTTACCTCATTGACAAAATCAGTAAAATCCAATTCGCGAGCCGTTGCAATAGCATTTTTTAAAGCATCTGGCAAAACATCTTTTCCTACAATACAAAGCTTGATGAGATCTGGAAATGAATGATATTCATCCGCGACTGAGAGTATATCTTCTAAAGAGATTTCAGAATCGGGATTAATTGCAAGATCTGCATTATTTTGCGTTAATTTAATGGAAGCAGCCAAAGTTTTTTCTAAAGTTCTTAGATATTCGTGATCTTCTTTTTCCAAAGCTCCTTTTGTCCAAACTGACAATCTCTCCACGGTATGTTGAAGTTCACATAAGGCAGGTAAATCATATAGAGAAATTTGCTTTGCATGATCACTTAAAAATTGTTCGACCGTTTTAAAAACTTTTACAGCCACTGCATTATCAGCTACAATATTCTGCTGGGGTGCCCCAAAAATTCTAATGGCTAGATCTTGAGGGTCGTCGGCTTGTGAATAAAAATTTAATTTTTCATGAAATTCTATTGAATTCATAACATTTCCTTTACTAATTAACTATAATAATTAACGAATGATTTTGAAACACTATATAAAACATTTTCTAATTGAAAATTTCCAATTATTTTTTAGAATTTAGCAAAGCCGCATTTGCGAAACATACGAGGCTGACAAAAAATGTGAAATAGAGGAATTTTCAACTAGAAAATAGTAAAAATTTTAGTGTTCACCTATTTGTCAGCTAGCGCTGCCAACCTCTCCCTTCGACTCTTTTTTAGGGATTCAAGAGCTTCAGGAGTTATTAAGTCGCAACCCCAGAAATTTAAATTCAGCAAATTAGGCAAATGGGGACTTTCGATTAACCAAAGAATAGTTGTATCAGTCAAGCGAGTACAACCCGAAAAACAAAGCGTTTTTAAGTTTTGCAAATTGAGGCTTTCAGAGAAAGCCCTCGCTGCTTCATCTGTGAGTTCGGCGCAACGCATTACATTCAATTCTTGCAAGTGGTTCAAATGTGCACTACTGGCTATTGAGATTGCTGCTATATCAGTTAGAGATTCGCAACCGTTAAGATATAAAATTCGCAAATTGGCCATATAAATACTATTGGAAATAGCAATTACAGCCGCATTAGACAGTTCTCTGCATCCAGCAAAACATAAGCTTTGCATGTTGCTCATGTTGGGGCTTGTAGCAATTGCGATAGCTCCCTCATCGGTCACAGAGGGAGAGCCTGAAAAGCTTAAACTTTGCAATTTAGTCATATGTGGACTATAAGCAATTGCTAAAGCTGCTATATCGGTCATGTTAATGCATGAAAATATTAAAGTCTTTAAATTAGCCATATTAACGCTCTCGGCGATTGCCCATGCAGATGCATCGCTTAGGAGAGGGGAAAGATGAAAATGCAATTCTTGCAAATTGATCATGTTAGGACTGCGTGCAATTGCTACAGCTGTTGCATCCGTAAGCAAATTACATCCCGTCAAATTTAATGATTGCAAATTGTTCAATCTGCTAACCATATTTTCTATATGTTGGTCTCTAAGGCTTGGGCATTCGCCTAAGTCTAATTGCGTTATATCTCTTGGCAATGCGGAAATTATGTCCTCTAGGAAGGTTTCATTGTTAACTAAAGAAAAAAAATAGGCTTGTTTATAGAGAGGAGCATGAAGAAAGAATAATCGCATAATTTCTTTGAAAATGTGAGGATCCGATTCTCGCCTCATATCTGCTTCGTTAATAAACTCACGCATACCTGTTTCATTTATCCTAGCAGCAGTTTTTTTTAATAAAGCGGGAGAAATATATTTTCCTATCATGCAAAGCTTAATAAGATCCAAAAAGGAATGATATTCGTCTGCTACAGAAAGTATATCGTCTAATGAAATTTCAGAATCAGGATTAATTGCAAGATCTGCATTATTTTTCGTTAATTTGATGGAAGCTGCCAAAGTTTTTTCTAAAGTTCTTAGATATTTGTAATCCTCTTTTTCCAATGCACCTTTTGTCCAAATTGACAATCTCTCCACATTATGTTGAAGTTCACGTAAAGCAGGTAAATCGTACAGAGAAATTTGCTTTGCATTTTCACTTAAAAATTGTTCGATAGCCTTCATTACTTTTACAGCCACTGCACTATAAACTACTATATCCTGCTGTGGTGCCCCAAAAATTTTTGTGGCTAAATCTTGGGGATCGTCGGCTTGTGAATAAAAATTTAATTTTTTGTGAAATTCTATTGGATCCATAACATTTCCTTTACAAATTAATTTTAGTATCTATTCGTTGGCCAAGTCTATAATCCTTTCTCTTCTCATCTTGGCTACAGATGCTAGCGCCTCTTCAGTTATTAAAGGGCAATTGTAAAACCGTAAATTCAGCAACTTAGGCAAATGGGGGCTTTCGATAAGTCCTCGAACTGCACGATCAGTCAATTGCTCGCACCCAGAAAAATCCAGCGTATTTAAGTTTGACAAATTAGAACTTTCGGAGATAGCTGTAGCTGACTCATCTGTTAATTCGCTACAATCTCTTAAATCTAACTCTTCCAACTGGTTCAGAATATTACTATTAGCTATTGACATAACTGCCAGATCCGATAAAGAGTCGCACCTGCCAAGATATAAATTTCGCAAATTGGTCATATGAGCGCTGTTGGAAATGGCAATCACAGCTGCATTAGTTATTTCTCTGCAGGCTGTAAAATTTAAGCCTTGCATGCTACTCATATAGGGACTTGTAGCAAGTGTCATGACTCCCACATCGGTCAAGTTACAAGCAGTGAAATATAATGTTTTAAGTTTAGCCATATGAGGACTAGAAGCAATAGCCTCAACTCCAACATCAGTCAGATTGCATATAGAAAAATATAAATGCTGCAAATTAGCCATGTTGTCACTACTGGCTATTTCCAAAGCAGCTTCATCGTTAATGAGAGGCGAATTCAAAAATAATAATGATTGTAAATTGATCATATAAGGGCTGCGTGCAATGGCACTGACAGCTGCATTTGTGAGTAAACTGCACTCATTCAAGCATAATATTTCCAACCTACTTAAGGTCAAACGATTCTCAATGTTTTCTACATGATGGTCTCTAAGAGATCGACATTCACTTAGATTAAGAGAGACCATGCTCGTAGGTAAAGCGGAAATGATATCGGTTAGAAATTCTTCAGATTCAATTATGGAAAAAAAATTAGCTTGTATTTTTCCTGTAGCATATTGAAAAAATAAGTTAATCATGTCTTTAAAAATGTGAGGATCCGATTCTCGCCTGTGATCAACTTCATTTATGAACTCAATAACCTCAGATTCGTTAGCCCCATTGATAGCTTTCATGAATAAATCCGATGAAACATCTTTTCCTATCAGACAAAGCTTAATCAGCTCTGAAATTGAATGATATTCGTCGGCGACTGATAGTATATCCTCTAACGAGATTTCAGAATCAGGATTGATTGCAAGATCTGCATTGTTTTTCGTTAATTTGAGGGAAGCGGTCAAAGTTTTTTCTAAAGTTCTTAGATATTTGTAATCCTCTTTTTCCAAAGCACCTTTTGTCCAAATTGACAATCTCTCCACATTATATTGAAGTTCATGTAATGCAGGTAAATCATATAGAGAAATTTGCTTTGCATGATCACTTAAAAATTGTTCGACTGCTTTAATAACTTTCACTGCCACTGCACTGTCAGCAACTATATCCGGCTGAGTTTCCCCAAAAATCCTGGTGGCTAGATCCTGGGGATCGTCGGCTTCTGAATAAAAATTTAATTTTTTATGAAATTCTATTGGATCCATAACACTTCCTTAACAAATTAACCATACTAATCAACAAATGAAACGTAAAAAAAAGCTCTTATCTTTCAGTTTAATTGTTTATTTATTTTATTTGCAATTATTAATTAAGTTCAGCTAAGTAATGTATAATGTATAAATTTTTAAATACAAAAAAATCTAATGCAATATATAATTATATCATAATAAAATATGATCAAATAATGATATTGGAGGGATTTATGAATATAGTTAACACAATAAGCATGTTCAACCCGTTTGAATCATCTAAAGAGCCATCTCAAGACTTTAAATTTTTAGAAAGACTTACAAATAACATTACCGTTGATAATAAAGAGTCTGTCAGACGACAACTGGGTGATCTGTTTTTAAATAAATCAGAACAACTTATAGGAGATCTTATTATCCATCCCGAACAAGGCAATACCTATGAATTGCTCAGCCAGCGCCTTACAAAAGTGGATGGAGATCTCTACCAATCCTTCGAATCCTCTATCACTTCTATTACCAAAATTGCTGAGCTCTTTAAGGATGAAAGCCCCGAAAAACTAAATTCATTTACTGAAAAATTTTCTAAAGAACATGTTGATTTACATTCTTTCCAGACGACCGCCTTAGATTTTTGTAATTTACGACTGCCAGAAGATTTGGCAAAAATTAACGCAATAGCAAACCCTGACGTACGCACTCTTCTTTTGGCTAAAGTGATTAATCGCGACAGTGTCCCCTTAAGTCAACTTAATCTAGATCGTAAAGAACTGATGCGCCTTGCACCCCATTTAACATTTTTAGATTGTACCGATGCCTTTACTAACTGGGGTGTACAAGGATTAGCTACTATGCAAGTCAATAGATTTTTAAGTAAGTGCATAAACGTCAAGACGTTAATCATACATTCACCTTGGGTAACCCAATTGCCATTACTTAACCACTGTACCTCACTTGATTGCTCAGATTGCACAGGTTTAAAAGATATGCCTCGTCTTCCAAAATGCGAGGAATTTATAGCTAAAAACTGCAGTTTTAAAGAAATAACAGAGTTACCCAGTTGTCGGATATTCAATTGCTCTGGCTCTTCTAATTTTAAAATGCCTGCAGAATTACCTCGTTGCCAAGCTTTCGACTGTTCTAATTCTTATGTGAAAGAGATTCCATTACTACCTGATTGTGAGTTACTTAACTGCGCCTCATGTTGGACACTGGTAGAAATTCCTTCATTACCTAAATGCCGCGAGCTTGATTGCTCCTCCTGCTTTATCTTAAGACAATTACCCCCTCTTCCTAGCTGTCAAATCCTAGAAGCCTCAAGGTGCCCCCTACTTAATGAAGGATCAATACCACCTCGTCTAAGACTCTCGGAAGGACCAATAGAATTGCAAGTAAGCATGGATGGCGTAAACAATAACCCTTTTAATATTCTATTAGATCTAAGCACCCAATTGCTACAAGGTCGACCTATTCC
>JACDGH010000137.1 GCA_013815395.1 Parachlamydiaceae bacterium | reverse complement strand
ACTCATAGCAGTGCGCAGCTCCTGCTGCGCTTTGCTTCCGCATTAGAAGTCGTCCATTACCTTGACTGTATCGGTCTTAAAACTACTTACCGTTTTACAAAATGATGTTGGAGAGTTTTTTTGAAACCAGTTTGCAGAACCCCATGGATATTCAATAGCATCTCCGACTAAACCATGTTTTACCGGGTTTTGATTTACATAATTTAATCTGGCAAGATAAGAATATTGGTATGTAATTTGTTGTCAAGACCGCTTGCATCTTGCAAAGAAAACTCCTAAATAATTCTTGCTTGTGAATGTTCTGGTAATTTTTTCTTTGTGTGGCATTCGTGGGTGGCGGTTTTTTTTTAGTCGGTTTGATTTAGAAGTAGTTTGAATGCGGCTGTAAGATCGGATTGATGCAACCCCCCTTTAATTCTACTTCTGCTTTGAGGAGTATAATAATGAGATACGTAGGGAATGCCTACCATATTTCCAATTTTGAAAACTTAAATAGAGTATTGAATGAACTATCGATGACTTTTTAGCAAAGCGCAGCAGGAGCTGCGCACTCCAAGCGCTTTGCGTAGTAAAAGAGCATTCAGCTTCAAAAGCACTTTAAAGGTCAGTAACATTTTTTCTACGCAACGCGCTTGGAGTGCGCAGCTCCTGCTGCGCTTTACTTCCGCATTAGAAGTCGTCCATTACCTTGACAGTATCAATCTTAAAACTACTTACCGTTTTACAAAATGATGTTGGAGAGCTTTTTTGAAACCAGTTTGCAGAACACCATGGATATTCAATAGCATCTCCGACTAAACCATGTTTTACCGGGTTTTGATTTACATAATTTAATCTGGCAAGATAAGAATATTGGTATGTAATACGACTATCCCAGTATTGCCACCATACTTTGCGATTTGGGGTTTGATCGGCAGCATTTACGTATTTTGCAGTGGTCACATGAATTTGAGATATTAATCCCGAAAGATTTTTGGGATCTTGGGGTGATTGTGCGACAAAGTGATAGTGATTGGAAAGAACTGCCCAGGCTTGAAGTTGCCAATTATAGATCTTACAGAGTTCCAATAGTGTGTCGTGAAGAAATTGCAATCGATCCGGTGTATGAAAATGAAGTACTTTATTGTAGGTACCGGCAGTAACCATGTAAGTTCCGCTGACTAGAGTCTTATGTAAAGGTGCGTGTGGCCAGTTATCCATAGAATATTATACACAAACTTAAAAAAGATTTAGGCAAAAAAAAGCAGTTATAACTTGCGCTATACCTGTCAACTTCTCCGGATGCTTGATTCAAACACGCGACCAATGGATTAACAGCCATATAAACTTTCACAAGCAACAACATGTCCCAAAACATAACAATAAGATGATTAAATGTTTATATGAATAAATTTGTTATCAAGAACGCATGCATCTTTGCAAAGAAAACTCAAAAAAAATTTCTTGCTTGTGAATGTTCTGATAAATTTTTCTTTGCATTATTTAATTTCCATCCTGGTGGGATTCGTAGGTGTCGGATTTTTTTAGTCGGTTTGATTTTGAAGTAGTTTGAATGCAGCTGTAAGATCGGATTGATTCATCCCCCCTTTAATTCTACTTCTGCTTTGAAGGATATAATAATGAGATACGTGGGGAATGCCTATTATATTTCCAATTTTGAAAACTTAAATAGAGTATTGAAATGAACTATCAATGACTTTTTAGCAAAGCGTAGCAGGAGCTGCGCATTCCAAACGCTTTGCGTAGTAAAAGAGCCCTCAGCTTCAAAAGTACTTGAAAGGTCAACAATCTTTTTTCGACGCAACGCGTTTGGAGTGCGCAGCCCCTGCTGCGCTTTGCTTCCGCATTAGAAGTCGTCCATTACCTTGACAGTATCAATCTTAAACTCTACGTTTAGGTATAATATAAATCATGTAATAAAACCATTGATATATAATTTTATTTTTGTTAAAATTTTTCATCATAGTAATCTCACAAGAATTTAAGGAGTATTATGGGCAATTTAATAGCTTTGAGAAAAATGAATTTATTATTCTGTATTTACGTTTTACTCTTTTCGTTTGGGAAACTTCTTGGCCTTGATCAAACAGCTATCGACACTTTGCATAGAAATGATTTTCATTATCATCTCCTTTATCAGGAGCTCAAAGAATCCGCACAAAACGATAATTTTGTTCTTTTTTCTCTAGCTCCTGGTGATGGCGAGCAATTTAAAGCCCAAGTTCAACAACAGATAGTACCTAACTATTTCTTAAAACTTGCTGAGAAATATCCAGAAGCTGAAGCGAAAATCATTGCCATTGATCCTTTATTTTCATTAGATAGTTCTGTTGAACAATATGCATTTTTGTATGAATCTAATTGGACTCTCCTACCTAAATTAAGTGATAGTGACGAAAAAAATGGTTTTGGTTGCGTGCGCTTTCGTAAAGGCAACGTGGAGATCGTTTTCATTACACTTTGGATTCCACAAGAAAATTTTGAATTAGTGATGCATTTTTCGCAAATGATAAAAAGATTTGCAACTAATCTTCTTGACCGTGAAGGTATTCTTTTTATTGGCAATCACGGAAGTGCTTTTGACGCTTTTAAACCTTTTTGGATGGCCTATAATGAGTTACAAAATCATTCCCATTCAAGCAATGTTCAAATGTACGTCTGCAGTGGTGACCAATTACCATGGTCTGGCACTAAATTGTATGGGCAGGTGAAATATGATCAGGCCGAAATTAACAATCTCTATTTATTACTTGAACCGTTTTTTAATGAGTGGATGTCTGAAGGTAAAGGTTGGTTTCTTTTAGCTTATGAAGAAAAATTAAAAATTTTACAGCATTATTATGGTTTTTTTAAACCGCAATTTTTGCAATTTCGAGATTTAAGTACTTTATCTTTTAATGTTACCGGGGAATATAACCGATATCAAATTGTTTCTCTAATCGAAAAATAAAACTAGCGCAGAGGAAAAAAAGAAAAACACGATAATCTTTACGGCAAGATAAGAGTATTAGTATAACATAGATTTTTTCTGAACTTGAAGGAAAAAAAAGGCAGTTATAACTTGCGTTATAACTGCCAACTTCTCCGGATGCTTGATTCGAACAAGCGACCAATGGATTAACAGTCCACTGCTCTACCGCTGAGCTAATCCGGAATAAGAAAGCGCAATCTTACGATATCGTTGATTTTTTCTGCAACGAATTTTGTTGCGTGATTTGAAAAAATAATATAAAACACTCTATAGGTATAACTTAAGGCGATGCTTTGTTGTTTTTTTGACTGAAGGATTGCCTAATTGGCAGATCTTGCATGCCTCATTGAATCGATTTCCAATCGATGTTTAAGCTAATTACGGCGAAACTGGCTAGTAAAGCTTATCCTATTTAAATCAAGACTGATTCTTTAACAATTGTATTAACAGAACCATCATCATGTCCCACAAGGACGCGGCCGGCCAAATTAAAGAAAAAGCCTGTTTCCACAACACCAGGAATAGAATGCAGGATTTCATTGTCTTTTTCAGGGGAGGAGAGGGGAGTGGCAAATTTAATATCTACGATGTAATTTCCATTATCGGTCAGGTATAAATTTCCATTCGAATTAAGGCGGAAAGCCCCCGCATAGCCGCAGGCTTGAATTTTGCGAAAAGTTACTTCGTGCGCAAAAGCAACAATTTCAACAGGTAGCGGAAACGCACCTAAATGTTTGACCACTTTATTTTCGTCGACAATGACGATCATTTCACGAGCCATGTTAGCCACGATCTTTTCGCGTAAAAGGGCTCCGCCGCCCCCTTTAATCATTCGCTTGCAGCGATCGATTTCATCGGCGCCATCCACTACTACATCAATCAAAGATAAAGCATTAATGTCGAGTATGGGAATACCACCTTTGCGCGCTTGCTGCTCTGAGTGTTCAGATGTGGCGATGGCAGAAATTTTTAAGCCTTCGCGGCAGCGTGCGATGAGATAATCAATAAAGTAAGCTGCTGTAGATCCTGTGCCAAGGCCGACAATCATTTCGTCTTTAATTAATTCTGCAGCTACTTTACCGACAGCCTTTTTTGCTATTTGTTCGTTTGAATTTGGCATGAATAATCTGCTTTAAGTTTAATTGTTTATGGATTTTATTCTGCCCTCAAGATTATTTTTAGGCTTCGATTTTTTTGGATGTTGTAAATCTTTTAATAAGCGATTAACGAACCTACTTTCAGTTTTAGCGGGGTGTTTGTTTTCATCGAAGAGCGGTTGATGGGTGACTTGTTTTGTTTTAAGACTCACGCGATCTGGTTTATGACGCGAAATTTGTTGTTGGATAAGCAGGGCCATCTCTGCAAGTGCTTGTGGGTTAATTCGTTTTTCAGCTTCTTCGAGCTGCTGTTTGATTTTATTGCGAGCTTTTTCAATTTGAGGGCTTTCTTTTGCTTTTGATTTTGCCTTAGTGGTCATTTTTTTGCTCCTTAGAAGTTTATTAAGTACCTATATTTATATTAGCAAACTAAAATTATTTTAACCAGTATATAGGAATTGATACAGTGATTTGTAATGCAAATGAAGTTGCAATTTAGGATATAGGGCATTGACAGGAAATTACTTAAAACGGGAGAATGCAGTGCGTTTATCAATTAGAAGTTATTCTTGTATAGGGAAGTGTTATGCTAAATGTGATTGATGTATTGAAAGAGCGTGGCTTTATTGATGCTATGACCAGCGAAGATTTGCGCGAAATGGCTCAAAAACCATTGAAAGTTTACTGTGGATTTGATCCGACTAGCGATAGCCTGCATGTTGGCAACTTAGTGCCCATGATTGGGCTAGCATGGTTTCAACGATTTGGTCATACACCTGTAGCTATTGTCGGCGGTGCCACAGGAATGATTGGAGACCCTTCAGGTAAAGGTTCTGAAAGGCAATTATTGGATGAAGAAACCATTGCTAAGAATTTAACTGGCATTAGCAGTAATTTACAAACTGTGCTCGACTTTACAAGTTCAAATAATCCTGCAATCTTACTAAATAACTTAGATTGGTTCAAAAGCTTTTCTTTTATAAATTTCTTGCGCGATATCGGTAAATACTTTCGTGTAGGTCCTATGCTGGCAAAAGAGTCTGTAAAGCTTCGCATGGCCAGTGAAGAAGGCATGAGCTTTACCGAGTTTAGTTATCAAGTGCTTCAAGGTTATGATTTTCTACATCTCAATGACAATTACGGGGTTACTGTTCAAATTGGCGGCAACGACCAGTGGGGCAATATTACAGCAGGCACTGAACTTATCCGCAAGGCGCGTGCAAAATCTGCATTTGGCATCACATTTCCATTGCTCACTCGCAGTGATGGGCAAAAATTTGGTAAATCTGAAAAAGGAGCTATTTGGTTATCGTCGGAAAAATTGTCGCCCTATGAATTTTATCAATACTTTGTGCGCGTGCCTGATGATGATGTGACTAAAATGATGCGTTTGCTGACTTTTATGGAGATGAGTGAGATCCGCGAATGTGAAGCAATGATGGCTAATCCTAACTATATAGCAAATACTCTCCAAAAGCGCTTAGCTGAAGAAGTTACTAAAATTGTGCATGGGGAAGAAGGTTTAAAGACTGCTTTACGTGTGACTCAAGGTGCAGCTCCTGGAGCAGACACGGCCCTTAATGCTGAAATATTGGAAAGCATTGCCGGCGATATGCCTAGCCACACTCTTCAGATTGAGGAAGTGGTGGGACAAAAAATTGTGGATATTATGGTTAAAATAGGTTTACAAGCTAGCAAAGGGGACGCGCGCCGATTAATACGGAATGGCGGTGTCTATATGAACAATCAAAAGCTAAATGACGAAAACGATAGTGTGGCGCATTCCCATTTGATTGATGGAAGATTGATCTTACTGGCTGTAGGGAAAAGAAATAAAGCATTAATTCGCATAGCACAGTCGCCAAATTAAAAAACTTGCTTGAAATTACGCGGGCCCGGACAATGGATATAAAACGAGTGTTTTTACAATTTTATTTAAGGAGTGAAAGTGTATGGAAACATTGATAAAAAAAAGTACTATGACAAAAAAGAAATTGATTCATTCAATCTCTCAAGAACGAGGAATTCACCCAAATGATGTACGTCATGTCATTCAATCATTTTTGGATAAAATGACGGATTGTCTATCCGATGGAGATCGCTTAGAATTTCGCGATTTTGGCGTATTTGAAGTTGTTGAGCGCAAGCAAAAGATTGGTCGAAATCCAAAGAAAGCAGCCGAACCTATCGTTATTCCGGCACGCAATGCTGTCAAATTTACTCCTGGCAAAAAAATGCGTAAACGCATTGAAATCAAAGAGAAGGATCTATTTAAACGCAATGCTAATGAAAGAGGATTGCTTAAAGCTAAATAATGAATTATCCGCTTCTTCTTAACACTTTGCATCAATCGCGACAGCCAAATTCCATCAAGGAAACTTATTACCAAAAAAAATTTAGGGGTTTTCTTGAAGGTCGACAGATTAGTAGCGATATCTGCAGTGATTTATTCAGGTTAGGGGATATTCAAGAAAACATAAGCTTTTTGTCTTTATTAGACAAGTGGGGGGAGCTATTATCTCTTTTGCTTGTTTTGCATGAGTGCAATGGTATTGAGCAATATGCTCCGCAACTTATTGAGCGCTTGCGTTGCTTAAATGCTTGTTTTGCATGGGATGAATTACAATTAGTGGCTATCCATCAGGCGTTATGTGCGCATTTATTAGGACAATCTGCCAAAGATCTAATTATCCATCAAAACGTTAATGGATCTGTGCCTCTGGAATGGGGTGGACACTGGTCTTGGGGAGCGATACCGCATAGTCGATTTCATGCCGAGCTTGGTTTTTTATGGTGTTTGTATGGACAACTTACTGGCAATGCTTCACTATTTAAGGCTGCCGAGTCTCTGGCTAACTGGCAATTAAATACTTTTGATGATCAGTATTTCCCGCATGTTGGCTTGTTTTCACAGGAAGAGGATGCTTCTGAATCGAAATTATTAATTAATAATTATTTATTGTTTAGTGCGGT
>JACDGH010000136.1 GCA_013815395.1 Parachlamydiaceae bacterium | reverse complement strand
TGCTCATATCATGCAAAAAATAAAATCATTTCTCAACAGGAATCTTAACATGCGCGAATCCATTTTTTATGCCTCTTTAAGATCTTTTTTTCTAGTTCTCTTCGGAGTAGCAGGTTTTGTGGTAGGCTTTCTTTTAATTGCAGCCGCTGTAGGATCTATTTTCGGTACAGTAGACAACTCGCAAGAGATTAGCTATAAATATGCAACAAGTATCCAACCCAATGCAAATGGCGTGCGCAAAGCTCTCTCTGCCAGTGCCCCGGTCATCCTCAAAATTAATGTGCATGGCGTTATTGGAGCAGAATCCTTAACTCAAGAATCAATTAGACAGCAATTAATTGAATCTCGTGAACAAACCCTCAAGAACAATCGCGTTAAAGCTTTGCTTTTGCATCTAGAAACTCCAGGCGGCACTGTTTTTGATGCAGATGGGATCTACCGGGCAATCAAAGCTTATAAAGAAGAATTCAAGGTTCCTGTTTATGCCTATGTCGATGGCTTATGCGCTTCAGGTGGTATGTATGTGGCTGCAGCGGCAGACAAGGTTTTCGCTTCAGACGTTAGCCTTATAGGAAGTGTAGGCGTCGTTTCCCCTCCTTTTATGAATTTTTCGCAACTTCTCGATAAAATCGGCGTTCAATCCGAAACTCTTTTCGAAGGTAAGGGCAAAGATAATATGAACCCGTTTAGACCATGGCGTAAAGATGAAGATGAAAATTTAAAAGAAGTGATCAATTATTACTACAACTCTTTTGTCGATCTCGTCGTCGCTAATCGCCCTAAACTCAGCCGAGAGAAATTAGTCGATGTCTATGGCGCAAATATTTATCCAGCAGCTTTAGCTAAAGAATATGGATACATTGACGAGAACGGTCATAGCTATGGTGACACATTGAAATTGTTAGCTAAAGAGATCGGTGTTGAAGATGACGAGTACCAAGTTATTGAATTACAAAGCACTAATTGGTTTTCGGAATTATTCCGAAGTGAAATGAATTTATTTAAGGGTAAAGTAATCCATCAAGTATCATTTTCTCCGGAAACTGATCCAAAGCTTCAGAATCAGTTTCTCTATTTATATCGTCCTTAGTAATAACTCATCCCTTAGTCACATCTATAGTCATCCCCGCTATTTATAGCGGGGATGCAAATCGAGCCATTTATGAAAAAAATCTATGTTATTGACGCTTCAGGATATCTTTACAGCTGCTATTTCGCTATTCGAAATATGACAAATTCCAAAGGGGAATCAACCAATGCTTTATATGGATTTATCAGGTCTATATTAAAGCTTATCAAAGATTTCCAGCCAGATCATATTGTCAGCGTCTTTGATGGACCGCGCAATGGCATGAAACGCAAAGCTCTATATCCTGAATATAAAGCGCATCGCTCAGAAGCACCCCAAGATCTGTACTATCAAATTAAATGGGCAGAAGAATTTTGTCATTTAATAGGCATTCCTGTACTCAATATTCCAGAAGTTGAGGCGGACGACACGATGGGCTCCCTTTCAAGATGGGCAGAATCACAACAGGCCGAGGCTTATCTTTGCACAAGCGATAAAGACATGTGCCAGCTTGTTAATGCTCACATCCACCTACTTAACACGCGCAAAGACAATTTGATCATCGGTGCGATCCAAGTGGAAGAGATCCATGGTGTGCCCCCTGAACAAATGATCGATTATCTGGCTATGACCGGTGATGCCTCTGACAATATTCCTGGACTACCTGGAATTGGTCCAAAAACCGCCGTAGCTTTACTTAAACAATTTGGATCACTCGACAATCTTTTAGCTGCACCCGAAAAAATCTCGAGCGAAAAAAGACGTGCATCAATCATTGAAAACGCCGACAAAGCCATTTTAAGTCGCCAACTCGTTAAAATTGATCAATATGTCGACATTCCACAGGAGACAAATTATTACAAATTAAAATCTCCCAATGATGCCGAACTAAAAGCATTTTATTCCCAAATGAGCTTTCATACTCTTTTAAAAGAAGTCTCTCTTACTTCTCAGATAACTTTTACAAGCCAAACAAGAAATTTTACCCAAGGCACTTTTGATTTCGATGGGGTGGATACAAAACCAATAGATGCACCCCCTGCAAATCTAGGCCCAGTAGTTTTAAATTACACACTTGTTGATGATGAAAAAAGCTTGGAAACTTTGGTTGCTTTTCTAAAGCTACAGAAAGAAATATGCTTTGATACGATGACAACCAATGTTCAACCCATTAAGGCAGAATTAATAGGCATTGGCTTAGGAATTGCTCCTGAAAATGCTTGGTATATTCCCACAAATGGCTCTTTGACTTTAAAACACATCATAGACAGCTTGAAACCTCTTTTTGAAGACCCAAAAATCGGCTTTTATGGGCACAATGTCAAATATGATCTGCATGTGCTTGCCAATTATGGTATAACTGTTGCCTCTATCTGTTTCGACACGCTTGTAGCTTCATATTTATTAAATTCCCACAATCGACAACATTCCTTAGACCACATTTCGCTGCAATATTTTGGCAAGGTCAAAATCTCCATTTCCGAACTTTTAGGAAAGGGTAAAAGCGCCATTAATTTGCAAGATGTTCCACTTAATAGTATTAGTGAATATTGTTGCGAAGATGTCGATTATGCAAGCCGGCTGAAAGTCGTTTTAGAAAAGGAAATAAAAGAACGGCGTCTCGATAGTCTACTGCATGAATTAGAACTGCCTCTTTTAAAGATTTTAGCTAAAATGGAAAGGCATGGAATCTATTTGGATCAACCTTGCCTAAAACTACAAGCCACCGCCATTCAGCAGGCTTTGCAAGGTCTAGAACAAGAGATATACAAGCAAGCGGGCGACACATTTAACATCAACTCACCTCAGCAAATGAGCCGTATATTGCAGGAAAAGCTGCATATCACGTTACCTAAAAAAACTGCCACAGGCTTTTCGACCAATGCTGACATCCTTGAAGCATTAAAAGATGATTATCCTATTTGTCATGAAATACTTGAATACCGCACTTTGGAAAAATTGCGCTCCACTTATGTTGAAAATCTACCAAAAGAAGTCAATCTCGAAACTGGACGCATTCATTGCACTTTCAATCAATCAGTGGCTGCAACTGGGCGCCTTTCTTGTCAGGATCCTAATTTACAGAACATCCCAGTCAGATCCGAAGTGGGGCGCCAAATACGCGAAGCTTTTCGTCCCCAAAAAGAAGGCTGGAGCTATTTAGCGGCCGACTACTCCCAAGTAGAGCTGCGCTTATTGGCCCATTTGTCCGAAGATCCCACTCTTTTGCAAGCATTTAATAATAATGAAGACATCCACACTTCCACTGCGGCCACAATTTTTAATGTTCCATTAATGGAAGTGACTAAAGAGCAGCGCCATAAAGCCAAAGCTGTGAACTTCGGGTTGGTATATGGACAACAAGCATTTGGCTTGGCCAAGGAGCTTCACATCGAAGTTAAAGAGGCTGCGGCAATTATAGAAACGTATTTTAAACGTTATTATAAAGTTAAAGAATTTCTCGAATCTAGCAAAGAACAGGCTCGGAATACGGGTAAAGCTGTGACTTTTACTGGACGTGAACGTTTAATTCCAGAAATCACTAGCAAGAATGGGCAGCTGCGCCAATTAGCGGAAAGATTAGCTGTTAACACTCCAATTCAAGGCACACAAGCGGATTTAATTAAACTTGCTATGCTATCGATTGACAAAAAACTTAGCAATGCCGATCTTAAAGGTTATATGATCTTGCAAATCCATGATGAATTAATCTTTGAAATCCCTGATAACGAAGCAGAAGCTTTTATTCCGCTTGTTAGAGAAACTATGGAAGAAGTGCTAAAATTAAAAATTCCATTAATTGTCGACATCACTATTGGCAAAAATTGGAAAGAATGTTAACATTAAGAAAAGTAGCCGTAACTGGTGGCCTTTCCTGTGGCAAATCATCCGTTTGTCGTTTCTTTGAAGAACTTGGCTCATACGTTGTTAACGCAGACGAGATCGTTCACCAATTATTGACTCCCAGTACAGATATTGGCCAACAAGTGATTAACTTGTTGGGCAGTGATATCATCGTTAACAGGAAGATCGAACGCAGAATTATCGCAAACAAAGTATTCAATAACCATGCACTATTGCTATCCCTGGAAAAACTTCTTCACCCTGCTGTGTTTTGTGAGATCGAAACACAATATCAACAGGTCAAGATCAAGCAAAAAGTCCCTCTATTTATTGCTGAAATCCCTTTACTATTCGAGGTTAACGGCCAAGATAATTTTGACTTAATCATTGACGTATGGAGTGATCCGGAGATATGCCTAAAGCATTTTATAGCAAAAACGGGCTGTGATGCCAAGGAATACGAAAAACGAATGTCTCGCCAATTATCTCCAAATGAAAAAGCAAAACGTGCAGATGTAATTATTAACAACACAGGAAGCTTGCATGACCTGCGCGCTGCAGTCATCAACCTCTTTAACAAGCTTGCTCACGGAACTTGATAGACACAAAGAGAATGCTTATCAATCTTTTTTCTTAAAACTATTTATAACCAGGAGTCTGATTCTTCAATGAATCCCGAAAACCCTTCTCAAGAAGCATCTTCAACTTATGAAGATAGCATGAATTTATCTGATAAAGATTCCGCCGAACACCCCGCCGCCTATGATACCCCGGGTGTCGTCGAGATCACCAAAATTGCTGACATCCAACGGATGAATATCGATCAGCTTAACCAATACGGTAAACGCATTGGCTTAAAACACCTAGGCTCATTGACAAAGTCGCAAATGGTCTTTGAGATCGTGAAATGTATCTCAGAGCGACCAAACGAGGTGCTTTATGGTGAAGGGGTTTTGGAAATTCTGCCGGACGGGTTTGGTTTCCTGCGCTCCCCTAACTACAACTATCTGCCTTCGGCGGAAGATATCTATGTATCTCCAGCGCAGATTAGACGCTTTGATTTAAAAAAAGGCGATACTTTATGTGGTTCAATCCGTTCGCCTAAAGAAAAAGAAAAATACTTTGCCCTCCTGAAAGTGGACAGCATTAATGGCAAAGCCCCTGAAAAAGCTAAAGAACGCATTCTTTTCGAAAACTTAACTCCTCTCTATCCAAATAAACGGATCGTCATGGAGACTACCAAAGACAAGTTATCGACTCGCGTGTTGGATTTAGCTGCCCCCATTGGTAAAGGACAGCGCGGTTTAATCGTTGCGCCTCCGCGTACAGGTAAGACAATTATCCTGCAAAATATCGCCAATGCTATTGCCACTAATAACCCCGAAATCATCCTAATCGTATTACTGATTGATGAACGCCCGGAAGAAGTGACTGACATGCAGCGCATTGTCAAAGGAGAAGTGATCGCTTCTACTTTTGATGAGCCGCCAGAAAGACACGTTCAAGTTGCTGAAATGGTCATTGAAAAATCTCGTCGACTTGTCGAACATGGCAATGATGTTGTGATTCTCCTTGACTCTCTTACCCGCCTGGCACGTGCTTACAACACAATTCAACCCCACTCCGGAAAAATCCTTTCTGGTGGTATGGATGCTAATGCTCTGCACAAGCCTAAACGCTTCTTTGGTGCTGCACGTAATATCGAGCAAGGCGGATCGTTAACGATTATAGCTACGGCTCTAATTGATACGGGCTCGCGTATGGATGAAGTTATCTTTGAAGAATTCAAAGGTACAGGAAATATGGAATTGGTCTTAGAGCGCCGCTTAGCAGATCGCCGCACTTATCCAGCCATCGATTTGATCAAAAGTGGTACACGTAAAGAAGAGTTACTTTATCATCCAAGTGAATTGGAGAAAATTTATCTTCTACGTCAAGCGGTAGCCGATTTAGCTACCGTCGATGCCATGAACTTGCTACTAGGTCGCTTGAAGAAAACTAGCAGCAACGCCGAATTTCTTTTGTCCATGAAAGACTAGAAAGTCTATTTTTGGATTATTGTGATACGGGACATCTAGAGCAAAGACATTTGTGCTTGGTGTCCCGTATATCTTTTATTATTATATGAGGAATTCTTATGCGACGCATCCTGTTTTACTCATTGATTGCCGCTACCTTTGCTGCAGGACTCTTATTATATAACAATCACGAGCAGATATTTGGTGCAGTCCAACAGTATGTTGAAAATGGGGAATTAGTGACACTCGAAGCTAAATTCACTCCTGAACAAATCATGGAGATCCATCGCAAAGAATTGCTGGTTACTCCTCAACATAGCTTTCGCAATTCAGGCATCAAATTTCAACCTTATCTTCTGATGGAAGTTAAGTACACGCAGCCCGATAAAAAATCGCGTGAAGGTGTCCTTTTTTGGAGCTTGGTGGATGGCGAAATGATTTTGGATGCAGACACATGGGAAAAATCTCATGGCTTTGAAGACGCTATCAATGTGGAAGCTTCACGGACTGATTTTAAACTCATGAACGCTCTTGCAAAGAATAAAGGCTCAGCTAACATTGACCAGCTGCAAAAAGAATTTCACCTTGAAAAAGATGTACTACAATCATGGATCAACAGTGCCTCAGCAAAACATTTAATTATCCAAAAAGGCAATGACCTACAACTTCACTTTCAAGATCCAAAGATCTTAGTTCAACCTGAGACCAAAATCGCAAGTTCGTTAGTGACTAAATCCTATGATTACGCTTTAAGATCACCTAAGAAGTATTCAAAAAAACAAGTAGAAAAACTTACTAAAGCAGCTTTTGGTGATGATTTTAATATTCGCAGTATTTCCGAAGTATTTTTACCTGTCTATAGCATAGAAGTGTTGAATCCGGATGGATCGGTGCGCACGAGTGATTGGAATGCGCGCAATGGACAAATCATCCAGCCTAAATATCTTACTTCAGCTCAACGAGCCTAGGACGAAAAGGACAAAAAGACTTTACGCGTAGATATTATAAAAGTTATCTCTGGATATTCTATATGTTCTTTATGCCTTTAGAGGTAATTACAAAAGTAAATGACTGACTTGTTTCTTTGGGCTGCTTTTATACGTTTTAGAGACTAAGGGGAAACGCAGAGGCGCGGAGAAGGGAGTAAGACAACCCTTGAAGATATATAATTTTAAATGCCGATGATATCGCTGAAAGCTTAGCTCTCTGCGTCTCAGCGTTCCTCCGCGCCTGCTATGCGGATTTTTATAGGTTGATGAAATGATCCATCCGTTCCACACTCGTGACGACCGTTCTCCCTAGGGAG
>JACDGH010000003.1 GCA_013815395.1 Parachlamydiaceae bacterium | reverse complement strand
TAATATGGGCTTTCTACTGCCAAGGCCTCTTCATCCTCAGATTGAGGTGTTTCTGAAGTTTGATCCAGATATTCTAAAGAAATGGCATTTTTGGTCTTAATTTCTTTAAGCGTAAGCATCATAAGCTTTTGCTGTGCTTCTGTAGACAACAGTTGTCGGGCTTTAGTGACACTTTTTGCTACAGCTTTTGGATCAGGTTCGCTGATCTTGCGATCAAGATGGAAGAAGTTAATATCGCCATTAGCAGGGGCATTAACCTTTGTCCAGCTATTATCCGCTAGCGCAAACAATTCGGAATGATCTAGCAAATTATCCGAATCGGAGCGAGTGGTTTTATAGGCATTGCGCACCAGCTTCCATTGGTCCTCAAGTGCCATATGTTCAGGCAAACTGCCTTCATTTGAAATTGCTTGATTAGGCTCACTCGATAATTCAGCCATTGTTGCCGACGTTTTTTGCATTTGATTCTTTGCGTTTTGCATATAAGCGAAAAAACGCAAAGTGGCTGCATAATCATTGATCAGCTTTTGTGGAGCTTTCTCAGGGGCAATTGCTGCAGCGTATGAAGTCTGGATCGCTTTTAATGTTTTCTCAAAATAACGTTCAGCTACTTCTGTTTTAACTTCATTAAGAGGCTTCCAGCTTTTATCTGCTTGTTGGAATTCTGTAGCATCCGCTTCACGGATTTTTTTATAATAGGCTTCCAACTTTTTATCTAATAACTTATCTAAAGCACCTTCATTATTTGCTTCGGCAAAAGTCATGATTTCTAGCTCAGGAACACGTTCAATGACAGCAATGCGGTAATAGGTATTTCCATCGGCACTAGTTGTTGCAAACTTTTCAGCTGCAGCTTTGACTGCCGGGGTTAATTCAGCCTGTTGGAGCATAAGGGAGGGAAGTGCATCAAGTTGTGGTAATAAGTCTTTGCCATAGGCTAAGTTAATATTTAGGAGAACACCTCCATTTGGGTGCAGTCCAACAGTCATTTTTTTAACAGGAGCTTCATCCAAGGCTATGTCAATCCATTCAGGATGGCTATCTGTGAAGGCTGAACGTGCGTATGCATCGATTCGACTGCGCATTTTGTCATCTAAGGCATCAAGCACAGCGAAACGCTCATCTCTTGTATTTGCAGATTTTGCTTTTAGATCAGGAAATTGTTTTTTGATGAGTTCCCAATTTTTGTCTTCGACTTCCCAATTCCAAGTGTCTTTAACAGTGACTTTGGACTGCAATGCTTTTTTATCGACAGAAGCTATTTCTAAGATGTAGCGCTTTTGAACTAATTCGGGAGTGCTTTTTGAAATCTCATCGACTGATAAAAATTTTGTAGGCAATAGCATTAAGTCCTTTTCGCTTTCGCCTCGTTTGCTCACTGCATTTAAATAAATTTCAAATTTTTGCAAAGATTGGAAATTTGCTAAGCGCATTTCTTTAGGCAAGTGGAACATTTCCCCTTCAACCCCTTCCAACGCATAAGAGTCCATTTTTGCAAATGTATGTGGATCGACAAACATCGAGCTGCCTACATCTTGAAAATATCTTTGAAATAGAAGGACCTGTCTCCATAGCTTTGCAGCCTTATTGGAGTCCATATTCAATCGTCGCAACTGCTCATTGAAATATTCTTGGCTATTTGCGACGGCAAGCTGCGGATTGCGGGCGTTCTGTTGAAAGCTCGCTTCTGAATTCTTCATTAGGTCCGCTAAAGCATCAGCTTTGGATACTTGGTACCCTTTTTGTTCAGCGATGATTGAGGCATTCATGATAAATTGTGCTACTAGGCGGGTAAAGCGAGGTCCAAACCAATCTTCCAAGGTATGATAGTTAAAGAGGGATAGGTCGATTTGTTCTAGTTGGCGATCGGGGGAGAGATTTCCGTATTGCTTTTCTTGATAGCGAATCACTTGACGCAATAATGATGCAGGAAATTGCCTTTCGCCTAAAAATAAAGCAATGCGTGAATTAATCGCATTAGTGCTAAGCGGATTTTGATTAGCTTTAAGAGCATCGTAATGCGTTTTCATGGCAGGTGAGAAATTATTCCAGGCCGCTTCCACACCGATTGAAGGTGTTTGAGGATTGCGATAGAGAGAAAAACGCTTTTCTTTTTCGAAACGGGTTTCTAAGTCTTTTTGCAATTCGGTAGGATACTGTTCGATCAGCATGGCTGCCAAACCGGTTTCCAAAAAGTCTTGTTTAATGACTCCGCTATTTAAAAAGTTAGGTCCCCATGCTCCGCCCAATAATAGCTTATCTAGCGAATCTGTGCCGATAAATGTCACCATTTCATCGAGTTCATGTCGAGGTATAGATGTGCCATCTACCGTAGTAAAGGCAATTTGCTCCCTAAAAGAGTTATTCGATAGGGTGCTGTATGTTCCAAAAAAGGAAAATGAAATGACGATCACTATTGTGATGGCAATGTATAAGTACTTTTGATATCTGCGAAAAAGATCTAACATAGCTAAGGTGTCTCCCCTTGAAAAGAAAGTCGCTCATTGTGAATAGTTAACGAGATAAAAGGCTAACAAAAATCAAGCTTTAGCTCAAACTATTTTTTTTCTCGCCTACTTTTGAGGACGAATTTAAAGCTTTGGCGAAGCCCCTGGAGTGCGTCGGCTCTGCCGCGCCCTTACATTCAGGAGGTCCGTTGAAGCGGAATACAAAGATTTTGAATAAAGTTTTTTAGCTTTTTCCTCGTCTACCTACATACCAGGGCGCTTAAGCTGATCTCCTGAATTAAAGGGCGCGGGAAATCTGCGCACTCCAGGGAGCTACGCTCATTCTATGACTTCTTTAGGCCCGCTCTTTGCTTACTTAATGTTTTCCGATTCATTTCAATTTTAATGACTCCTTTTTTTTCGTTATTAAAAGTGCCAATATTAAGACTGTCATTTTTATAATTAATACTTTCTTAACACGATCTTTAATTTCCGTTAACAATTATTTGTTAATATATTTATTATAATAAATTACAAATCATATAAAAGGAATTGTTATGAAAGATTTAAAAATATTAAATAAAATTAATACTTATATGCATGAAGAAAAAGGATTTGAGTTAGTTCAAAAAGGAAAAAAAATAACGATTCAAGTGCAGTCTTTGAGCAAGCAAGTTTTAGAGGCTATGTTTGATGATGGTGCGAGTAATGACGCTGTAATAGGTAAGTTTATTGTGAGTAAGTTGTTCCAACTCGGAAATTCTCGTAAATTACGAAAAGTTGCATTGAGAACTGCTAGGCAATTTCAAGAAATGCAAATGATTAAGTACAATTCTTGGACCCGCTCTCCAGAATTAACTGAAATTTCTAAAAAAATTACTCATTATGAAATGATTGTCAAAATTTCAAAAAAACTCAAGCTTCCTTTAAAAATTCTAGTTGAAAACCAATCTCTGGTCAATTTTATTGTTAATAATCATTTGCAAAATCGCATTGACAACACTTATGTGGAACGAGGATTTGGTCCTCGAGTGATTGATGGTCAAATATTATTCCCATTGAACACTGGAAGTTCTTTCAATCCCTCAGATGTGAGTTGGGTTCCTCACTCCAAAATACCTACTGATAAAAAAGGCAAAGTTCAATACACTTATGGTCCTTTTGGCTTCGAGCCATACCACTCTGATGCCGCTGTCGACTTAAGACCGATAAAATTGCAAAAAAGAACTGCAGATCTTCCCCCGTCAATTCGATTGGAATTAGTAACGAGTAAACCTACCTACAATCTTTCAAAATTAACTCAGGGTGCACTTGGGCATGGGTGGATTCGTGTGTATCAACCCGAAGTAAATGAACAAGGCGAAGATACAGGTAAAGATTTTGTTTACAGTGTGGGCTACTTTATTAGAGGTTGTTTAAAAACACCTGATTTAACTGAATTTGTTCCCGGGTTAAAATTAATTACTACTCAAAAAGAGATTTCTAGCGAAAAATGGAGTGAACTTAAATCATTTATTGAAGATATTCAGCGTAATCTAAAAGGGGAGAAAACTGAAAACGAAGAGGCGCTCAAGGTGACAGAACGAATTAAAGGTGGCACCTGCTGCAATTTTTCTACTGAAATTTTTCAGCGTGGCACCGGTAAAAAAATGGACGGAAGATTGTGGTTAAGTCGTCAGTTGAAATTTTTAACTCAACCTGTAGGTTCAGTTCTAAAACATGTTTTACCTAAATTAATCACTCAAAATTTTTCCCGATTACAGAATGGGGCTTTTCCGGGCACGCTAATAGCCGTGCAAAGGGCGCTTCTATAGTTATAATAATTTAATTTTAAAGTTTATTTTAAACTATTTTCTTAAGTTGAGCTTACAAAAAAGGTATAAAATTATGATTTCAAATAATATGTTCACAACTGTACATAAATCCCCCTTATTATCTCAAAATGCCTGTCATGAGGGTCAAGTTAATAAAACAGCGGGTCGGGTCACTTCATCCCCGTCTTTTAAAAACTTTAATTTCATGAAAATTGCTTTCTTAGTCCCTTTATTTTTTTCGGTCCCGGCTGAGGCAGCATCTCAACAGTTTTCTGAAAATAATTCTTTAAAAAGTAGAGCTTCTTTTTTTGACAATTTTAACACGTCCCAAGAATTGTTTTCAGCGCCCACAATTACTATTGTAAAAGGGCCTTGTGAAAAGGTTGAAGCTGTAGAATGGGACGAAGCTCCTTATCTAATCGAGGGGAATACGTTTATTGATTGCCGATCATTGTCTCGTCAAATAGCCGACCGCACCAGGGCCATGGTCAATGAAATTAATTTTGTCAGCAGAGGGGTAAAAAGTCGAATTGCCGACAAATTAGGATATCCTAATGATTATATAACACCCTCTGCTGATGGTAATTATTGGAAAAAGGATAATGAGGGCTTATATGTTTTGATTCATGGACTAGATGGGCATCCATCTATGTGGGATGGACATGCAAAATCGCTTAAGGAGCGGCATCCAAACGCAGAGGTGCGTCAACCTTACGTGTTGCAAAAAGGACAAACTTCTTTAAAAAATGCCGCTAAACCTATTAGTGATATGGTGAGGAATTATCTCGCCAGCCACACGGGTCATCCAGTGACTTTAATCGGAGTTTCTAATGGCGGTAGAATTGCCGGTTTTATAGAGTACGACCTTAGAGATACCCCTTCAACTATAAAGGTTTCAAATATTGCCGGGGTTCATTTTGGCACAGGAATAGTAAATGTTCTTAATCAATTGGGAATTTCGCGTTTTGTTATGAGTGAACCGATTCGCGAAGAAATGCCTTATGGAAGTCAAACTGCGCAAGAATTGTTGGATGCGGAGAGGGAACCCCTCGACCCAGGAATAAAGCGGGATTTTGAATTTTATGCCACCACCGAAGATTCTCGCTTATGGCCTTATTCAGTGGCTTTGCCCATACTTGGACAGGGAGAGCGTCATTACATTGTGCATGGCGAAGAGCATTCGAGTATCATCGATCGCGTTCGCGACCATCAGCTTGATAATGCTGTATTGTGGATGTCAAGGCATAAAGTGATCTCCTGAATTGAAAGGCGCGGAAAATCCGCGCACTTCAGGGAGCTTCGCTCATGCTACTATCTTCTTAGCTCCATCCCTTTTTAAGGTCATTTATTTGTATTCTTTAATTACTAACCTCCATAATTTAAAAATTTCTTCATTTTCTATAATTTCTTCTCTGTTCAAGTAAGATTCTACAAAGCCTGCGTACCATTTATTTATAGCGTTTTCTTCACCCGAATCTAAATCTACATAAGAATAACCTAATTTTGCGAATTCTCTAAAACACGGTATCGTGGTTTTTAACAGTATAACATGTAGATCGGACTCAATTGGTTCTTTAACTTGCATACTTCGATAGAAAAGATGGGTTATCATTTCCGAGGCTTTTATTGGATTCTTTGTTTCGATTTGTTTCCACATCCAATTGCAAAATTTTTTTCTTCCTTCTGGTTCTAATCCAGTTCTTTCAAAAAACCCCCTAGCTATTGTATTAGTTAGCTGCTCAATCTGTTTTTTTGTGCATACATTTGCTTTATAAAACAAATATTCGATGGTTTCAAATAGTCTTGTTTCACCAATTTCAAACAGTTTTGTGTGACAAAGAGCAGAGCTGTTCATGGGTTCTCCGGTATTTAATACGTCAAAAGGCCTGATAACAATGAGGTGTAATTATGAATAGTAAAATCGAAAAAGCACAACGGCCCAAACGTGCAGCATCAAAGAAAGACTTGCTAATGTTTCGGGGACTTTAAACCGCTTTTGCTGAAAGAAAAGTAGCACTAACGACATCAACACAAGAAATTCACAGGGTAGCAGAATGGAATACAAATTTAAAGTGGTTGCAGACATAGCGGAAAGGGCTAAAGTCAAAGTTGCTATCTCGAAGGTTCTACGAAATCCATAAAAATGCACATAGCTAGCTATCACAGGGTGAGCGTGTGGATCTAATTTGCGGCAGATTTCATAACAGAAAAAGGCTCCGAAAAGCAAAGAGGCAAAAACCCAAGTTGTTGGTAGCATCAAAGCATCTGAGCGGACTATTGCCACGGAAAAAAATACTACAGGAAAGATAAACAATTGCAAAAGCACTCCATAGATAAGTGGGTGGCGCTGCAACCAATTTCCAGCAAAAAAATCTCTTGACATCAACCATAAATAACCCGCTAGGCATAGGAAAGTAAATCCCGCAACTTCTTGTAAAAGCACCCAAACAATCAAGCTATAGGCAAAGAGGAATATCTGTAAGCGGTCGACCATACTTTGTGCTATAGGCTTTTTAATGAGCCCACGCGCTAAAGGTCTATCAGGGTGGGCGATGCGATCTTTTTCAAGATCCTTAACATCATCCATTAAGCGCATTAGAGCAAAAAAAAAGAAGATTCCTATAAACGATAAGGAAAAAGGCAATAGACTAAATGAGCCTTCATTTAGAAAGATTCCTGATAAAGAGATTCCGGCAACTAAAACAATCAGGGTCGGCAAGAAAAATCTTTCTTGTACATAAGTTACCCACGAATTCATGATGTTTTTCCTAGGCTAAGATTGGAGCCGATATAATTTTTCATAAATGCCCTTAGAATTTAATAATTCTGAATGCGTTCCACTTTCTGCAATTTTACCATCATGCAAGACAAGAATGCGAGAAACATTTTTAATGGTAGATAGTCGATGTGCAATTACAAAAGCAGTTTTTTCATGTAAGATTTTTTGCAAGGCGGCTTGAATGACCCTTTCCGTATTGGTATCAATATTTGCTGTTGCTTCATCGAGAATAAGCACAGTGCGTTGATGGGCCACAGCACGGGCCAAGGATAGCAATTGCATTTCACCCATGGAAAGGCTTTTACCGCGCTCAATCAGTCTATGGTTAATGCCTTGATTTAAGCGCATTATAAATTGGCGCATCCCTAAATAATCAATTGTTTCTTCAATATGGGAATGAGTAATACTGGGATTAAATAAAGCAATGTTATCAGCGATGCTTCCTGAAAAGAGCACGGGATCTTGAAGTACAATGCTGAACTGTTTGCGTAGAGAATGGAGGGAGTATTTGCGGATATCTATGCCATTGATCTTAATATCTCCTTTTTGATGCTTATAAAACTGCAAAAGCAAGCTGATAATTGTGGATTTGCCTTGCCCAGTCATTCCCACCAAAGCCACCGATTCTCCTTTCCTTATATGAAAAGAGAGACCTTGCAATATCCATCGCTCTTCCTCATATGCGAACCATACATTTTCAAAAGAAATTGTCTCAATTTCTTTAAGAAAATTTTTGCCTGTGCTTTCATTGGTTTCTGGTTCGCGATCGATTACATCAAATAGGCGTGCAGAGGCTGCCATAGCGGATTGCAGGACATTATACCGTTCAGCTAGATCGACCAATGGTCGGAAAAACATGACTACATATAGACTGAATGTAAAATAAGTGCCGGCTTCAAAAGAATCTCCCATAGGGATCCACACGGCAAGAATGGCAAATGCCATAATCAATGAAAAATTTTGCAAAAAATCTATTCCGGCGATGAAAAATGAAAAATTTTGTACGCTTTCCACGTAAGCATTGCAGTGGTCTTCATTAATCTTCTCAAAGTGCTTACGGGCATTTTTCTGCAAGCCGAAATTGCGGATAGTGGCAGCTCCCATGAGATTCTCTTGCATAAAGGTGTTCATTGCAGCCACAACTGTACGAATGCGGTCGTAGCAGCGCCGTTGGTGAATGCGGAAATATCGGGTCAATAGATAAACAATGGGTAAAAGAAATAAAACCAATAAACCGATTTTCCAATTTATAAAAAAAATGCCTACAAAGATACTAATAAATAAAACAATGTTCCCAAAAATGGGGATGACGCTTTCTGCAAACATTTGGTTAATTTGATCCACATCATGGATCGTGCGTGTCATTAATCTCCCTACTGTATGTTTATCGAAGTAGGCAAGGGGCATATGTAAGATGTGCTCGTAAATCTGCGTGCGCAATTGGTAGATGGATTTTTGGCCAATCCAACTTTTTAAAATCACATTCAAACTGTCAAAAACATAACTCATAAGTAGCATAGCTATGATCAAGCTCCCTATAGTGACCACATGCCTTAACAATTCTTCCTTTACTGAGACAGCAAGATGCATCCCATCCAAGATTTGTTGACTTACATGGCCGAGAAAAATAGGGATGGAGGCTTCGATGATTTTTGAGATAATAAGGAAAAAAATGGCCATAAATAGTAAAAAGCGATAGGGGCGTAGATAGGTTAATAAGCGCCAAATGAGCTCTTTATCAAGCGTCTTGGAAGCAATTTTCTCTTTGGTGTATTCACTATGTCTGTGTTTATAATTCATTTTATCCAAAATTCAATTTAAATTATGAACTATGCAGGCGTTGCAACTCTGCCAGGGCGGCATAATGCCCTTTTAATTCTAAAAGGTCTTGAGGGGTGCCATCTTCAACAATTTTGCCTTCACTCATGTAAATAATGCGGTCGGTTTGGTTAAGAACCGAAACGCGATGTGTGATTAAGAGGACGGTTTTATTTTTAAAGTTAGCTTGCATAGTGGCAAAAATTCGTTTCTCGGTAGAAGCATCTATGGCAGAAAAAACGTCGTCGAGCAATAAAATTGAGCGATCCACTAAAAAAGCGCGGGCCATGGCAAGACGTTGCTTTTGTCCTCCTGACAAGGTGATGCCTCGTTCTCCAATCACCGTTTCGTATTGTTGAGGGAATTCTAAAATATTTTCATGCAGATCCGCAAATTTTGAAACGAATTCAATTTCTTCCATGGACGCGTCTTCTTTTCCAAAACTCACATTTTCGGCAATGGTGCGCGAAAACAAAAATGGAATTTGCTCTACCGTTACCATGCTTTCATTGAAAGCTGATAAAGGGTAATCGTGAATGTCGCGTCCATTGATAAATATTTTATCTTCCGAAATCTCATATTCTCGGTTTAACAGTCGGAATAAAGTGGTTTTTCCTGCACCTACAGCCCCCGTGATGCCCGTAAAAGTTCCCCCTTTGATTGTGAGGGAGAAATCATTAAGCACTGCTAATGAAGCTGTTGGATAGTTAAAGGTGAGGTTTCGAAATTCGATATCGGCAAGTGGGGGGATGGTAGCCTTAGGAAATTTACCTTCTTTAATATCTATAGGTTCTTGATAAATTTCCCAAAGTCTATCGTATGCGGCTCTGCCTCTTTCATAAAGAGGCAAAACCCAGGCCATCATTAATATAGGAAAAAAGATATAGGATTGGATCCACATAAACGAGATGAAATCGGCGACATTCAGTGTTCCCCACGCGAGTAAAATAATTGCCCCCGAAAATATCACTAAAATAATGGTGATAATTTTTGTTAACATCGTAAAAAAAGGGTAAAGAAGGCCTTGATAGCAGTTTAATTTGATGTTTAAGGTGATTAAGCTGCGACACAATTCACTAAAACTATGGATCATCTGAGGTTCGGCCGCATAACCTTTGATAATCCGTTCGCCTGAATAATGTTCTTGGGACATATTACTTAAGTCGGCGAGGCCTCCTTGAACTAAATGTGAGATATCATAAACTTTGCGTCGTATAGCCATATTCAATAGGGGGATAGCGAAGAGCGGGATAATGGATATTGCTGTTAATATGGGGGATATTGAATATAGGGCGAAAAGTCCGGGAATAACCAAGGTTAAAAAAAACAATGGGTACATAATTCCTGGACCTAGTACATCCCGATAAGCTGAAATATCATTTGTCAATCTGCTCAATAGCTCGCCGATTCCATGTCGATCGTAAAAAGCCATCGACTGCTCCTGGATTTTGGCAAATAATTTAGAGCGCACGTCTTTTTCAGCATCGCGACTTACGGAGATAAATGTCACGCGCATAAAATATTTAAATATTGATGAGGTTAGCGAAATGCATAGTAAGAGCAATACCCAAAAGACCAATTGCTGTGAATGCGAGCCGAGCAAGTTATGGATTCCGCTAGCTATGATTCCGACTGGTTTCTCCACATGCAAATCCATTTCCATGACAGCTTGTCTAAATATCAGAGGATTGAGGATGAGCAAGCAGTTTGATGCTAACACCATCACAAAAGCTTTAAAAAAGCGATACCGATAGCGGGATAAAATAGTTTTTAAATTGCTATATAGATTTTTTTCCATATTCCTGACTTAAAAAGTAATGTGATAGCAGAAAATGCAGGGTAATAGCTGCCAAAAAACCTACTCTGGTACTGCATTTCCTGCTACCACAATGTTTAAATAAAAATCTATGTTAAAATGAACTTAAAGGGCTTGGTTGATAAATCAGTGTATATAGCCCCAACAAACTTTTAATTTAGTGACCAGATAATACCAGTTTTCGAATTTTAAACTAATAAATATTGACCTGTAAACATATTATGCACATAATAAAATCTATAAAAGGAGTGATTATGGCTAATGACTTTAATATTGAACTATTTTATAAAGCTTTATTAGAAGAAAAAATTATGTTTAGTGTTCCGATAATGAGTAAACTTACGGTAAGTGAAGTTCAAAAAAAGTTAAAAAATCCAAATGAAATAATACTCACTAACTCTTTTATAGGAAGAATCTGGACTAATCTCAAAGATTCAATTTATTCAAAAATTAATCGTATCCAAGCATCTGAAGAAATTCGCGAAATTTTAATAGGCAATAAAAATGGTTCTATTTCAAATAAAAATGTTTTTGAATTTTTAAATAAAAATATTATAAAAATTGAAAATCCGACTGATATCTCAAAAGCACAAAAAATACTTTCTGCTTTAAAAAATTTTGGTATCGACCCCACTAAATGTGAGAAAATTGAAAATAAAATTTTTTCTTTAAATAAGAGGTCAATTTTAGATGCAGCAAGCAAAACAATGCAACGAAATTTAGCAAAAGCCATTGTTGAACATGTTAATGATGCTAAAAAAGAAGATAAACTTGCGTTTATAAAACAAAAAGAATTAATCCAAACCAAAGATTTTGAACGAAAATCTCTCACGCTTTCTTGCGTTTTGAAATCTGATATTGGAATAGGACGCCCCACAAACGAGGATGCAGAATTCGTAAAAATGATCACAGTTAATAACCAAGAAACAGGGACTCTTGCTGCAATTCTTGATGGGCATGGGGGGTCTGAAGTTGCAAAGCTTATTGAGAAAAATTTCCCAGAAATTTTTGCAGAAGAACTTAAAATATCAAATGGAAATATTTTTGTCGCATTTGAACAAGCCTTTTTGAAAATGCAATCAGTTATTATTCAACATTTACCTAATACAAAAGCTGGAAGCACAGCCGTCATTTCATATATCGATAAAACGACAAATCAAGTCTACACAGCCACTCTTGGTGATAGCGAGGCAATTGTTTGCAGAAAGACACAGAAGGGATTTAAATT
Source organism: Parachlamydiaceae bacterium (assembly GCA_013815395.1). Lineage (GTDB taxonomy): Bacteria > Chlamydiota > Chlamydiia > Chlamydiales > Parachlamydiaceae > JACDGH01. Next base: position 20,937 of record JACDGH010000003.1, on the reverse strand, counting down.
AATTCCTCTTTCCGCAGTGCGCGATTGGGGAAGTAGTAAAGATGCGCAAAGAGCTGCGGGGGATGAAAATTCACTCCTTTTTCATTTTATATCTAACCCCCCACCTCAAATTAGCGCAAATGAAATAAAAAAAAATAAACTTAACCCCAAAGATTTGAGAATTAAAGCTGAGGGAAATACAAATTTCCAAAACGTTAGTCGTGCATTGGGTGATCTAAATTTTTCTCATAATAAAAGAGGGATTATACAAAAACCAAAAATTACTCAATTTCAACTTCAAGAAGGGGACAGGCTATTTCTTATGTGTGATGGAGTAATCGATTATCTTTCACCAATGAAAATGTTAAATGCTATGAGTTCTGAAGACAACATTGAGGCTATAGCGCAAAATCTTATTACAAATTCAAAGATGGAAATGGGAGGGGGATTTGGCGATAATATATCAGTTGTTGCCATCGAAATAACTTGAATACTGTTATGAAAAAAGCGCAGCATGAGCTGCGCACTGCAAACGCGTTGCGTGGTAAAAAATTGTTTGTAATAAATGATCCTTTACTACGCAAAGCGTTTGGAGTGCGCAGCTCCCGCTGCGCTTTGCTAAAAAGCATTCTATAGAAAATCTTTTATTGTTCCACATTGCGTGAATTAGTGTTATTGAGATATGGAAATTTCAGTTAGCTAATGTTTTCCTTAAAATTGATCAACTAGGTTGGAAAAAAAATGCTGGATAAAAATGGACTATAGCGGTACACTTATCTCTTATTTGCTTTAGCTTAATGAATTTCACTTAGAGAAATGCTGTACAATCATGGATGACGACCACTTTAAAATTTATATCGATCAACTGCGCGACGGAGAGATGGAAAATCTTTCGGAAGAGTTTACTCCGGAATTCCTGGATGTGAATGAGCAAGATCTTAAGTTTGTTGATCCCGTCCACCTGCACGGAGAGGCTTATTTAGCTGAAGATATGCTGATGTTGCATCTTGACATTGAGACAAATTGCATTATCCCTTGTTCGATATGTAATGAACCTGTCAAAGTGCCGATTGAAATCAGCGGATTCTACCACGCGGTGCCCTTAGAAGAGATAAAAGGCGGAATATTTCATTTTCAGGAAACCCTGCGCGAAATTATCCTCTTGAATGTGCCAATTTTGGCTGAATGCAAACTAGGAAAATGTCCACAACGCAGCACTTTGCAGAAATATTTTAAGCCGGAAAGTTCTCCGGATTCCAAGGAAGGCGACGACGATGGATATCGTCCATTTGCCAATCTTGACCTGGATCAAATTAAATAAAGGGATCATCCCTTTAAAATTTACATTAATTGAGTGATGAGGAGTTAATACAATGGCCGTACCACGTAGTCGACATTCAAATGCACGAAAAAACAGTAAGCGTTCACACCATGCTAAAAAACCTAGAGGCATTGTGAAGTGCTCAAGTTGTGAAGCTCCATGCCTTCCACATACTATCTGCCAAGCATGTGGTTCCTATGGTCAGCGTGTAGTGCTAGGGCACTTACAGCCACAGGGCTAATTCTAACTGAGGGGTACAGCTTTTGCGCTTAGGAATAGATTTAATGGGGGGAGATACTCCCCCTCATGTCCTTTTCGAAGCTGTTTTGCTTGCAGCAAAACAGCTTGACGCTTCGCATTCCCTTTTGGTTATTGCCACAAAATCTATTGTCAATCAGTTTTCACGTGTCTCCCGCCTTCCAGCATCTAAAGAGTACACGGCAAAAATTGAATTTCGTAGCGTAGCAGAATCTATAGCTATGGCCGATGAGCCTTTGCGTGCCTTTAGGCGCAAAAAGAGATCATCCATGGTCGTCGGTATAGGCCTGCTCAAAAGAGGTCGGATCGACGCTTTTGTTTCTTGTGGAAATTCAGGAGCCCTGGTGGGTGGCGTCACGCTATCCTTGCCAAAGCTTCCAGGAACTTATCGTGCTGCTTTGCTAGCTTTTTTGCCAAGCGCAAAAGGGGCTGTTGCCGTGCTAGATGTAGGCGGTAATGTAGCCTGTAAAGCCCATCATCTCGTTCAATTTGCTCACTTAGGCGTGGCCTTTCAACGTGCTCTTTACGACATTAAAATTCCTGTGGTTGGTTTATTGAATATAGGGATTGAGTCGGGAAAAGGCACTAAAGAGGTTTGCCAGGCCTATGCAGAATTAATACGCCAAAGTCAAGAGTTACAAAATAGAGGTCTCCCTCCACGCATGCTTTTTGCTGGAAATGTGGAAGGGCGTGATGTTTTTAATGGAACAGTCGACGTATTAGTGACGGATGGATTTTCTGGAAATGTGCTCCTTAAGGCCACAGAAGGGGTCGCTAGCTTTATTCTCGAGATATTACAACAAAAATTTAAAGATGATACCTCTGAAGCAACTACCGCCACTTTAAATCAATTGCAAAAACAATTTAACTATGCTGAATATCCCGGAGCTATCATATGCGGGATGGATGGAATAGTCATTAAAGCCCATGGCAGCTCCTCACCGCAAGCCTTTCTTAGCAGTATTCTTGGTGCTGCGGACCTTGTCAATCGTCAAGTCATTTCCCTTATTAAAGAGCAACTTCTCTGAAGAGCAGATTGCAAACTCGCCACTTCATCTTCTAATTTTCGTTGATTTTGCTTAGGAACTGTTAAAGGATCGCCGAAAATAATTTTTATTTTAGAGAAAGGCTTCGGGATGCGTAATTGGTCCCAGGTACCAAGTTGCCAAAAGCGATCTGATTCCCAAGAAAAAGGGATAACCTTTGCCGAAGATTCCCTGGCTGCCATGACGACGCCAGGTTTAAGCACATAGCGAGGTCCACGAGGTCCATCTGGAGTGATTATAATGACTTCCTGCTTCCTTTTGAGGTGATTAATCATTTCTTTAAGCGCTTTCCGCCGAGCATTATGTGGGACGTGTAAGACACGCCCGGCTTTATAACTTAGAGCCATGAGCGATAAAGGTTTACCATCGCGACTGTTACTTATAAAAGCAGTGTAGATAAATTGGGGAGCAAATTGATTGAGAATTTCTCCAACTAAAATCAAGCGGTCATGCCATAACATAAGAATACAAGAGGAGTTTGCCGCTGTTTCTACAAAATGGTCAAGCCCTTGCACCTCACAGCGGCATGTGCGCAAAAGCAGGCGAATAACAATTTTCGCTGAATAAGCAAAAAGAGGGGGCAACCACTTATTTTTAACAGTGTCGTAGAGGGATTTTAACATGCCAATATTTCCAAAATTGATTCCGCCGCAATTGAGCTGGCATTGTGTTTTCCAAGTATATGTTGTAATTTCACACAAGCTTCCAGGCAATGCGTTCTTTCTAATCCTTCCTGATGAAGGACTTGCAGCTGCTGAGTGAGGCTATCAATCGTTAAGTCCTTTTCGATGAATTCTGGGAAGACTTGGTGATTTGCCAAGATATTTACTATGCAGTAATAAGGTAATTTTAGTTTCAAGATGTGCTTAGCATAGAGTCGATTTAATGTGGTTAGCTTGTAAATGGCTATCGAGGGACGGTGGTGTAATGCTAACTCAAGCATAACCGTGCCTGATTTTGCAATGGCTGTACGACTATCGCGCATGAGCTCATAAGTATATTGCTTTGGCACTTGGAAAACATTGTTTTGAAATGAGGTAGGTGTTGCTGCTAAATGGAGGCTAAGAAGGTCTTTGGTGGTTTCATTGGGACAAGATATGGCAAATTGAAGGCTGGGTTGGGTTTTGCTTAAGCGCTGCGCCGTTTCTAATAAGATAGGGAAATTGCGTTTAATTTCACTAGCACGGCTGCCAGGAAATAGGGCGATTAAATTCGTGGTGGATGGAATTCCAAGCTTATGCTGCCATGCATCGTCATAGGCATAATTGCGTATATATTCCTGGATAGGATTACCCACGTAAGTGGTTTTAAGAGTAGTATCTTCAAAATAGGCTGATTCAAAGGGATAGATGATCATTAATAGATCAAGCGTATTCTCCATGCTCTGAATGCGATGTTGTCCCCATGCCCAAACTGAAGGAGAGACATACTGCACAATTTTTCCTTGGTAACCATGTTTTCGAAGGGCTTTTGCAAGGCGTAAATTAAATCCAGGATAATCAATTAGCACAACTGCATCTGGGGCAGTCTTCAAAATTTGGTCTTTAATTTTGTAAAAATTTTTATACAATTGAGGAAGAGCCAAAAGGACATCGGTAAGTCCCATGACTTCGAACTCTTCCATATTTAAAAAGGTGTGAACATCTAAAGCGCGCATATGCTGACCACAAACACCTTCAATGAGCAAGGTCGGGTTGCGATCTTTCAGAACCTTAATAAGGTGACTTCCATGCAGGTCGCCACTCTGTTCCCCAGCAAAAATAAATATCCGCTCGTTAATATCCTCGTGAATCATAAGGTTTCCTGTGATGATTGCTTGCGTTGTCTAGATAAAAGCATGAGATTGCGTAAGTAGGGAATCAATCCAAAAGCAGGTCCGATAAAATTCACTGGGTCTCCGATCCTGAAAAAATAAATCAGGCAAAGGCTCTCTCCAGCCAGACTACACCACCAAAAGGAACTGCCGAGATAACTTTGTTTATATTTTTCAGCAAACCACCACTGCAGCCAAAAGCGACCGCTAAATAGAAATAGTCCAAATAAACCTAAGATGTGCCAAAAAAATGAAACCTGTTTATCTGCATTCAATTGCCAAGGGGTGGCAGGGATTCTGAACCACTCAAAGCCATCTGGAAAGAAAAATGTTTGCAATAAAAATCCGCAAAAAATTGTTGCGATAGCAACTAATAATAGAATAACGGTATGCAAGAAAGTGGTTTGTTTTAGTGGAGGCTGCATTAAATTCAGATTACGCCAAGAAATTACTGCGTTGCAAGCTTGTACTAAACATACATGAAATTGAGCTTGAATGAAAGCATGCGTGAGCAATAAAAGATTTCCGCAAAGCGATAGTTTCCAAAAAGCGGGGGTCACAAGGCTTTCACCCTTTGCTTCACTTTTAAGCCATTGAAGCAACATTCTTGCACTGAAAGCTAAAGAGGATAGAAATCCTAGAGGGTAAAGGATCTCGCGCAATTGTTCAGTCATGGAAGCTCTTTATGAATGCGATAAACTAATCGCCTCTTCCACATCCAACGAACCGCTAATAAATCGGCGATAGTGTTAAACGAACGATTGAAAAAATTGTATTTTGTTTTTCCTTTAACTCTTTCGCGGTGATTTACAGCAACTTCGCTCACGCGAAAACCCTCAATCTTGAAAAGTGCTGGCAAGAAACGATGCATCCCATGAAACATTTTGATTTGACGAACGCAGGAGGTTCTATAGATTTTTAGTGAACAGCCTGTATCATGCACCTCATCGCGGCATAGTCGACTTCTTATAAAGTTTGCTAAACGCGAAGTGATTTTCTTATGCCATGGATCACGCCTATTAACGCGATGACCGCAAACAAGATCGCTTTCAGCTGCAGCTGCAATGAGTTTTGGGATGTCCGCAGGATCATTTTGTCGATCGCCATCCAAAGAGATTAACCATTCCCCTTTAGCATGTTTAAACCCAGCATCAAAGGCGCTCGATTGACCATAATTGCGATCGAAGGAGATGGTGCGCAAATAAGGCTTGATTTTTGACAAATCCGTAAGAATTGCCGAAGTTTCGTCAGTAGAGCCATCATCGATACAAATCAGTTCCCAAGGTAAATTCAAGGCATGCATTACTGGCTCTAACTCATCGATTAATTCGACAATATTCCCTTCTTCGTTCTTTAATGGAATGACAACGGAGTATTTCATTGACATAATGGAAATCCTGTAAAAAATAGAATTTAGAGTATAAATTAATTACTCTTTTTGGCGGTAGAGATTATTCCACCATTCAAAATCTTCTAAATAAGATTTATCTCGTAAAGCCCGAATTTTAAGAAATTGGAGAGCTAACCCAAACTCTTTGTTATGTGTCAGCTTTGGTCGATGGAACCGCTTGCCTGAAAGAGGTGTTAATCGATATTGAGTGGTAAGAATAAAATTCATTGTAGCTAGAATGCGACGAGGGAAATGGGAAAAAGAAGAGGTGAAGAGTGCTTTAATTAAAGAACTTGCCATGGTCATAATTTGACCAATGTGCGGTTTAGTATGATGCTCTAAGCTATGTAAATTGATTTCATTTTCTAACAACGGAAAGATAAGACATGAAGTTAGCAACGCTCTATCAATGGGTTTGCGGCCCCGATATAAATTGATCCCATCGGCTAAATTTAAATATTTATAGACTTCCAAACCTAATTTTCCTTCGAGAAAGTGGGTGAGTGATGGAAGTAAAAGTTCTAATAAACTGGACTCCACCATTAATTGAAAAAAGGAAGAGGAGTGCCCTGATTCAAGCATTCGAAAGATTTCTTCTAAGATCCTTGCAGGCGAGCTTTTAAGAAGCTCTTGGCGACAGTAAAGTAATTCTTTTAACGTGTCATTTTCTATCTCAAATTTAAAGCGCGCTCTGAATTTTAACAAGCGGATCATGCGGACAGGATCTTGCCTAAAGCGGATAGAGGGATCCCCGATGGTTTTTAAAATGCGTTTATGGATGTCTTCCCAGCCCCCAACATAGTCAATAATTGTATGGTTGGTGGGGTTGTAAAATAATCCATTGATTGTAAAATCGCGCCTTAAAACATCTTCTTCGGGCGTTCCCCACTGGTTATCATGCACAATCAGATCCGATTCATTATCACCCGAACGAAAAGTTGATACTTCAATAATTTTTTGGCCAAAGCGCACATGTGCTAATCGAAATCTTCTACCAATAAGTAGGCAGTTGCGTTGAAATACTTGCTTGATTTGTTCAGGTCTGGCTGAAGTAGAAATATCGTAATCTTTAGGCGTCTGTTTTACTAAAAGATCTCTGACACTTCCCCCTACAAGGTACGCAGTGTAGCCAGCTTCATTTAATTTAGTAATGACATAAATGGCATCGGAGTCAATTAAGGAGGGATCAATGTCATGATCGCTTGTCTGATAGATTTTAGGCTGCACGAAAGAAAAATGCTCCCATAATGAGATTTTTTTGAAGAACTCAAGTGTTTGCAATTATATACGTTTTTGCAAAAATGTCAAGCTGCGAAACATGGGGGTAAAATTTCTTAATCTTATATCAAATTTATGCATACGGAGTGATCTATTTGGACTTTGGCTTAGTCCAAATATTATTACTGGAAGCTAAATTGATTTTTAATAAATGAATAAATACTGATTAAGTCTGGAAAAAATAAATATTTTTTCTCATTCTAGCGGTGATATCCTTTAAGCATTAAAATATAGCATTTTGCATTAATATTAGCAGGAGAAAATGGAGCGATTCCCCATTTTTAAAATGTGTAATGAAAAAAGAGTGTTGAGAAAAATTGAAGAAACGTGTAATTACTATGTCTTGATTACATGGTGCATTTAAGCTTTGCCGAAGCCATAGCAATCAAAAAATCAATGTCACAAAAAAGAAATAAAAAACTTTTGTTGACAAAGAGAACTGATAAAGGCATTGTAACTTTTATATAGTTAGAGCTGAGACATGCGACTTAAGTGCATTTGTACTTGAGAAGTGCCTTAAGATGGCAAAAGCATGCAGCAACAGTGCTAAGGTGTGAAATTTTTTAGATTAATAACAAGCGAAAAACGAGGATTGTTATGCAAGTAAGACGTTTTTTGGGAAAAATTGCCGGTAGTTATTTGGCAATATCAGCTTTATCAGTTTCTGCTTATGCAGCAGCTGATATGAACAACATGAATCCTAGTCATGACCAAATGGGCGGCTGGGAAAACTCTGGCCACGACCAAATGGGCAACTGGGGAAACCCAAACCACGACCAAATGGGCAACTGGGGAAATTCAAACCACGACCAAATGGGCGGTTGGGCAAATTCTGGGCACGACCAAATGGGCGGCTGGGGACATTCACCTGTTAATGCGGAATCATCATGGGTTGGCGGACCTTCATCATGCTGCCCAGCACCATGTGAAGAAGCTTGCAATCAGCCTCCTTCATGCGGAGAAGCTTTTAATCCTCCAGGATATTTTAATTGCAGCAATAGTGGAAATTGCAACGGCGGTTTCATTGACAGCCTTCGCTTCCGTGCTGATTTCCTATATTGGAGAGCATCACAAGATTGTTTAAGCCTAGGAAGAGAAGAATCCCTTTCTCAGTTTCCTGGTGGAGCAAGAATTGAAAGTTCAAGAGAGAGATCACCTCATTACCGATATGATCCAGGTTTTCGTATTGGCATAGCTACTGTTTGCCCAAGCAATTGCTGGGATTTAGCTTTAAATTGGACTCATTTCCATTCGAAAGCTAATATTAATAGTTCATCAGCATGCTGCGATAACAGTTCAAATCATGAATCAGTGTTTGTTTCAGAATGGCAGAGAATTTCAAACGCATTCCCTGATTCAGCAAGTGGTAGATGGAAGCTTGATTTAGATTACGTTGATTTAGAATTGGGTCGTAAATTTTATGTTTCTAGCTGTTTCATCTTAAGACCACACTTTGGCTTAAGAGGCGGTAGAATTGACCAACATTTCCGCGTAAAAGCAAGTGCTAATCGCTCAAATGCTTACCAAGATTTTGGTTCAAGCTTATTTGTTAGCGAGGTTACATCGAAAAATAACTTCCGTGGAATTGGACCTCGCCTCGGTTTAGATTTAGAATTGGCAATGCCTTGCCTGAAGAATATGAAATTATTCGGACAAGCTGCTGGATCTTTAGTTTACGGTAAATTTGATCGTCATTCAAGAGAACATTTCCATGACTATACAAATGACGCGCTTTACGATGGTTTTGGCGATGTTGACTTCGAAGGTCACGCTTCAAAATATCGTACTACACGCGGCATGACTGATTTAACAATCGGTTTGAAGTGGGAACATTGCTGTAACTGGTGCAACCGCTCACACCCACTTACTGTGGCTGTAGCTTGGGAACACCATGCGTTTTATAACATGAATCACTTCATCTCAAGCTGTGGTGGTGATTTGACAACTCAAGGTTTAACTATAACTGCTGAGATTGGATTCTAATCTAGCAAATAGTAGCCATGATTGTTAATGTTTGAATAGAATTAAAGGGCCTAGCTAGTGCTAGGCCCTTTTTTGCTTTAATAATTACAACACTTACTACATCTGAGATTTATGCCTCGCTTCATCACAAAATATTTCGTTGCCTTGCTTATATCTAGCCTAACTATTTTTGTTATTCCAATCTCGCTTCATTCTCAAGCGATGCCACTCTCAAATCCCAAAACTATTCTTTTTCCCAATTTTACTCAGTCATTAATCCGTGGGGGAAAGAGTCAAACGACATATTTGCGGCGCTTGGGAAATAAAAATAAAAATCAATCTGAATTAGCACAAACAATGCATCAATTAAAACTCTTGCAAAATTCCTATAAGCAATCCCTCTCGATTATCAAAGCCAATGCAGCTCTTAAAGGACCTGAACATTTACATATTCCTCGCATTATTCATCAAATTTGGTTGGGAAGTCCCGTGCCAAAAAAATATCAAGAGTGGATGAATACATGGATGAATTGGCATGGCTGGGAATATAAATTATGGACAGATAAAGAAGTTAAAGAGCTAGCATTAGTTAATCAAGAAATTTACGATAAAGTAAATAATTATGGACAAAAATCTGATATTCTTCGCATGGAATTGCTTTATATGATGGGTGGAATCTATGTAGATACAGATTTTGAGTGTCGAAATGCTGATTTTTTTGAGGTCCTCCATAAAAATGTTGATTTTTATGCAGGCATCGAACCACTTGAACATGCTTTTTTAAGAATTAATAATGCTATTATTGGCTGCGCTCCTGGTCATCCATTAATGCAGAAAATGATTCAAGAGCTGCCTGCGCATTTTGAAGCTACAAAGAATAGATGGGCGCTGATTTCTACAGGACCAGTGTTTATGACAAAAATGATTTATGCCTATTTAGAGCAAGAGCATTCTGAAGTTAATATGCTCCTGCCTTGCTCACTAGTTTACCCATTCACTTCATCAGAAGTCGACCACAGCTCTTCGCCAGAATCTCTTATTCCGATGAAGGAAACAGTAGCAATTCATTATTGGAGCAAAAGTTGGGTAAAGAAGTGAGAGTCTTACCTTATTTAGCGGCTTATGGGCAATAAAGTTTTTGTCCAACTCCAGTTATACTTGCTTACGTGAAAGCAATCAAGTAAACTGATCACTGCTCTTACTTTACCATCAGGTCTATTTATGTCTCAAAAAAAAAACAGTAAAATTTTTGGCACCGATGGAGTGCGTGGTCGTGCAAATTTTTTTCCAATGACAGTTGAAACGGCGCTTGCTTTGGGACGAGCTGCGGGGAAAATGTTTCGTTGCCACACTGGAAAAGGACGTGTAGTAATAGGTAAAGACACTCGTCTATCGTGTTATATGTTTGAAAATGCGCTCATTTCAGGCCTATGTTCTATGGGCGTAGATACTCTCATGGTTGGTCCTCTTCCCACTCCTGGTGTGGCCTTTATCACACGCGCCTACCGTGCCGATGCAGGTATTGTTATATCCGCTTCTCACAATCCTTATTACGACAACGGCATTAAATTTTTCTCATCAGAAGGTTTTAAATTTGCCGATAGCTGGGAAGCTGAAATGGAGGCCTATGTGGCCAATGGCACTTTTGATGATATGCTACCAGCAGATGGTGATATTGGGAAAAATACAAAAATTAATGATGCGGACGGCAGATATATTGAATTTGTTAAAGCTACATTCCCCAAGCGCCTTTCTTTAAAAAATTTGACCATTGTTCTTGATTGTGCCAATGGGGCCAGCTACAGAGTGGCGCCTTTAGTCTTTAAAGAACTTGATGCTACTTTGCATGTCTATGGGAATACGCCAAATGGTCTTAATATTAACGAGGGATGCGGTTCCCTTGCCCCTGAAATCATACAAAAAGCTGTGATCAATCACCATGCGGATGTCGGAATTGCTTTAGATGGCGATGCCGATAGGGTTATTATGGTGGATGAAAATGCGCAAATTGTGGACGGTGATACCATTTTAGCAATTTGCGCTCGTGATATGAAAAGACAGGGTATTTTACGGAATAATAAAGTTGTAAGCACAGTAATGGCTAATTTCGGCTTTAACAAAGCCATGGAAGAATTAGGTATTGAGGTCATTAAATCACAAGTGGGCGATCGCTATGTGATTCAAGATATGTTAAAACATGAAGCTTGTCTTGGCGGGGAGCAAAGTGGACATCTCATTTTCCTCGATCAAAATACGACTGGGGATGGTCTTGTGTCTGCTTTACAAGTGCTTCGCATCATGATTGAAACAGATTCTAAATTGTCGGATCTAGCCACTGTTTTTAAAAAATATCCACAAGCTTGTGTTAATGTTAGAGTTTCCTCTAAGCCGCCCATCGAGACATTAGAAAATGTAGCCGAAGAAATTGTTCGCGTCGAAGGTGAGTTGGGTGATTCCGGCAGGGTGCTGGTGCGCTATTCTGGTACTGAAAATATCTGCAGAGTCATGGTCGAAGGGCCAAAATTTAAACAAGTGCATCAAATGGCGCAATCGATTGCTGATACATTAGAAAACTCTATTAATTTACTAAAAAGATCTTAGGTGACATTATGTGTGGTATTTTTGGGTATATCGGTCCAAAGGATGCGGTTAAAACCACGCTGGCAGGTTTAAAGAAATTAGAATATCGAGGTTATGATTCAGCGGGCATAGCCGGGGTGAAGAATGGTCAAATTTTGCATTGTAAAGAGGTGGGAAAAGTATCTATCCTTGAAAGTAGAGTTGAACAATCGCATCTCTCTTTAGATATCGCCATAGCCCAAACGCGTTGGGCCACACATGGCAAGCCAAGTAAGGTCAATGCCCATCCCCATTTCGATCAAAAACAATCTTTGGCTTTAGTACATAATGGCATTATTGAAAACCACTCCGCTCTGCGAAAGATGCTGGCTGAAAAGGGAATTGAATGCATTTCTCAAACTGATACGGAAGTTGTGGCGCATCTGATTGGTTTGTTTTATCAAGGAGATCTTCTTAAAGCTGTTCAAAAGGCTGTAACTTTATTAAAGGGAGCTTTCGCTATAGCCTTAGTGCATTGCGATTTTCCTGATCAAATTATCGCTATTGCCCATCAATCAACTCTGCTTGTCGGTATTGGTGAAAATGAAGCTTTTATTTCTTCTGATTCTTATGCTTTTGCCGAGCACACGCGCGAAGTGATCTATTTGGAAAATTCGGAAATTGCTGTGGTGCATGCTAATAAAGTAGATATCTATGATTCCACGCATGCAAAAATATCCAAAAAGATTGAAAAACTACCTGTTACATCTGGGGATTCTTCGAAGGGGCATTTTGATCATTATACTCTTAAAGAAATTCACGAGCAGCCCCAAACCATACATCGCGCCTTAATGTCTCGCATCAATGAGGAATTCGGTACAGCAGAATTTGAAGAGCTTAATAGTGATACAATTGATTTTACATCCATAGAGCGCATTCTTATTGTGGCCTGCGGCACTTCATGGCATGCCGGCTGTTTAGCTCAATATATGTTTGAAGATAAAGCGCGCATTCCTGTGCAAGTGGAAATCGCTTCAGAATTCCGCTATAAAAATCCTGTAATTCTACCAAATACTCTTGCTATTGCCATCAGTCAATCAGGAGAGACGGCCGACACTGTAGCTGCAGTACGTGAATTGAAAGCTAAAGGTTCCAAAGTGCTGTCAATATGCAATGTGCAAGGATCTACGCTTGTGCGTGAATCAGACACTTCTATTTTTTTAAGGGCCGGACCGGAAATTGGGGTTTGCTCTACCAAAGCTTTTACAAGTCAGGTGACTGTATTGGCTTTATTATGCTTGATGATGGCGCGAATGCGGCATATGGGTAAGCAGGAAGGACAGGATTTTCTTTATGCTCTACGGAGTTTGCCGGAGAATGTGCAAGTAATCCTTGATAACTCTCATCAAATCGAGAGTATTGCAAAAAAATATGCTTCTTTCCAAAATTTCTTTTTTCTCGGACGCCACTACATGTTCCCCACATGTTTAGAGGGGGCATTAAAACTGAAGGAAATTTCCTACATTAACGCCAATGGTTATCCTGCTGGGGAGATGAAACACGGTCCCATCGCATTGATTAATGAAGAATGCCCTACAGTAGCATTATGTGCTAATCAGATGACTTTTGAAAAACTGCATAGCAATCTTATGGAAGTTAAATCCCGCAGCGGACCAATCATAGCAATTGCTCAAAAAGATTGCGATCATTGTTCTGAAGATCAGGATGCTCTTGATGATGTGGCTGATGATATTGTTTGGGTGCCTGCAATTACAGATGCTTTAGCACCTATCCCTACTGCCGTGGTGATGCAACTTTTAGCCTATTATATCGCAAAAGAACGCGGCACTGATATTGATCAACCGCGTAATCTTGCAAAATCTGTAACTGTGGAATAAGTGCAATATGTCAAATTTTGGACATCTCCTGCGGGGGTCTTTATTGGTGGCTGGTACATCAATTGGCGGGGGGATGTTAGCCCTGCCTGTACTTACAAGCCAAGCAGGCTTTCTACCATCGATCTTCATCTATTTCGCCTGCTGGCTATTTATGGCTTGCACCGGCTTGCTATTTTTAGAGGTCTCCCTTTGGATGAAAGGTGAGGCTAATATTGTCACTATGGCCACGCGCACCTTGGGCGTGGCTGGAAAAGTGGCAGCATGGGGTCTTTATTTATTTCTTTTTTACTGCCTGACTTTGGCCTACATCGTAGGTGCTGGTGATTTAATATCCAATCTTTTACAAGGTATGATCTCGCTTAGCTCCTGGCAAGCACAATTATTGTTTTTAGCCATTTTTGGTCCTTTGGTTTACTGCGGTGCCCGCATTATTGGACCATTAAATTTATTCCTAATGCTGGGTTTAGGGCTTTCCTACTTTGCTTTCGTGTATTTAGGCGCAAATTTTGTGGATTCAAACCTGTTAATACAGGCAAATTGGTCAAAAATTTGGTTTGCACTTCCCATTACCTTTACTGCTTTTGCTTATCAAGGCATTGTGCCCACCTTAGTGACATACATGCATCGCGATGTGCGCCAGGTTCGCTTAGCAATCCTTATAGGAAGCTTCCTGCCTTTCATCACTTATGTTATTTGGCAATGGTTGATTTTAGGAATAGTGCCCGTAGATGGACCCAATAGTCTTTCTGAAGCATTAAGGCAGGGGCAAAATGCCGTGCATCCATTAAAGCATGTTTTAGATGTATCTGCTGTGTATGTGGTAGGACAATACTTCGCTTTTTTTGCTTTATTAACTTCATTTTTAGGGGTGACGCTAGGATTATTAGATTTTCTTGCAGACGGCTTAAAGGTACCAAAAACTGCTGTTAATAAAATTTGGCTGTGTCTTTTAATCTTTATTCCGCCTGTTTTATTTGCCTTGATCTATCCGCATGTATTTCTAATCGCCCTGGATTATGCCGGTGGCTTTGGCTGCGCCTTACTATTGGGATTGCTTCCGGTGTTAATGGTATGGGTAGGGCGCTATCATATGCACCTAAAAGGGGAGTATCAAGTTTCAGGTGGCCGTCCCTTGCTTGTGATTTTGGGATTATTTGTCATAGTGGAGTTATTTTGCCAATTTGGTGTGTTGTTATCCCCGGCTTAAATATTAAATGGTTTTGGATTTTTTCGAAGTATCTTCTAAATTTTATAATGGCGGATATACGACATTAGATGGCAATACTTTGACGAATCTTTCCTAAACTTTTGTCCAAAATTTAAATTTTTAGTTAAGTTTTTAATAAACATAAAAAGCATCAATTAAAAAAGTTTACTAAGATTGTAACTATAAAAGCTATAGGAAATAATTGACTTTAAATCTTTTAATGTTTAATATTTGTAATAATTAAAAGAGGAAGTACAGATGACTATAATTAAATCATTAAAAAATATTTTTTGCCCGGTAAATACTTATCCTACAACAGCTGAAAGGAGGGATGTTAAAGACAAAAGAATTAACAATATTATGCTAAATATTCTTTTTATTGCTACTGTAGGCCTTGCTTTTAAGTTATATAGTACCTACCCTGCCTACCTCTTTAATAAATTCAACGCCGATGACCATGCTCTAAACGTAATCAACTCTTTAAATATCATTAATTCCAATGAACCCTATAGTATTGAACGCGCTACGGATATATACCTTGCTAATAGAGCTTATCATGTAGCACCCTATACACCTAGTCAAACATTTGCATCGATAGAAGCTGGAGTGAAACATGAGTTCGGTGATTCTGCTCTAGAATTTGACACAAATGATCCTCGTCCAAAGCTACTTTATCTAGTAAGCGACAATGATCCTAGTGGAGCATTAAAATTATTTGATACTGTTGATTTTAGTGCTTACAAAATTGAAAAGGGTATTTACCCATTGATTAAAACATTAAATAAATCTCATGATCTACGATTCAAAGTAATAAAAAAAGCCAATCAAATATGCGAGGAAATTGCAATTGCGGCTAACAATAACATTAAAATAAGTTCTTTAATAGTAGCGGCACATGGAAATCCTTCCAGAATCATATTTTCGAAGCCATCGGTTGATCTTACATTAAATGCATTGCGCCAAATCTCTTTAAATAAGAATTGTTTTTCGGGTTTAGATCCTAAAGCAGAAATTATTTTACAACCTTGTCAAACAGGAAAAGAAAAAAATGGAATAGCAAGTGCAATAGCCATAAAATCAAAAAAAATTGTTTGGGCTCCAAAATCGTCGATTACATCAGATTCTTGTGATTATTCTTCTAATAGCCCTATAAGACCAATTTTTATAGATATTACTAATTTTAGTTTATTCCATAAAATATTATTTGATTTGAATAAAAATTTTACAGCTTTTTCGAGATTTGATTCAACCTGCAAATTTTATTCTAATGGTTCAAACACTTGTAGTTTGTAGAAAAGCTAAATAAGCGGTTTGCCCCTTAATATTAACCTATGAACCTATTCTGTATTCAATTTTTACAATCTCTTATTATAATAGATGTTGAAAGAAAGGGAGATCATGTCAAATACAATTCATTATATGTTTTCAGAAGTCAGTAAGGCTTTTAGTCCATTTGTTAATAAAGTTTTTCCTAGCTTTGTAATTGAAATGACAAAAGAGGTAAAAATATTTTTTAAAAATCGCTGGTTTCCCCCCTTCATTTTTCTGTAACTTTAAAAGAGATACCCATAGTGTTTTATAGAAATCAATTTTATGAACATGCAAAAGCTAATAAAATAATTTTTGGTGAATATTTTAGACCAGAGCATATCCAGCCAGGCGATACTATTTTGGTTTCTACTTCAGCTCAGCGTTGTAAACCGGATTATAGGGATTTAGCACCATCTGAGCTACTGGTAAATCTAAATTTAGCCGATGCCCTCATTCAAGAAGTTCAAGAAAAAATACCTCTTAGTACCAACTATTCTTCTAGAACTTTCAAAGCTGAAGAGGTTAATCGCAAAGAACTCATAAGGTTGTCACTAAAATTCCAGGATTTAGAATTTAATGGTCTAAGAAAGAGATCCATTCTAGAAATGGTTCGAATATTCGAAAAAATCAAAATGGGAAACTGTAGTGATTTAGCTCTAGCCGGATTGGTTTACGCATTGAAAAAAAACCCTTTTCAAAGAATCGAAAAAGCAATCATTGTCGACGGTAATCATGCCTTTCTTGTAATAGGTAGAGAAAAAGAAAGCAATGCTGCTGATTATAAGACATGGGGGAAAAATTCTGTTATTTGCGATCCTTGGGCGAATAAATGCTATCCGGTTGCAAAAGTGGAAAGAGAGCTCTATGACTTTCTTGGTTGCTATGAGGACGAATCAGTAAATGAAAGAAATTATAATGGAATCAGATACCCTTATGTCCGTCCTTTTAACCCGCTGAAACAGTCCCTTGAATGTCTTTTTATATCTCGGAAAGAAATTTTATCCGATCTTTCTGAAACAGCTGATCAATAATCAAATTACTCAAGCATAAAGGACAACATCGTTCTTATCGTTATTTCGTTATATCGTTTATCTATTTTAAAAAACTCTAGCTGTCAATTTAAAACATAATTTGATAAAAAAAGATAAGTGCCAAATTTTTTAATTATCTTAGAAAGCTATTCACATCAAGAACAGCTAATGTACAGCATCTAAGAGCAAAAGCCATAAATGCAAACATGCGATAAATGCAACCAAATATTGAGGATCCATCATGGATGAGCAGCAAAAACGAATGGTTGAAGAACTTCTTTTTGGCGGCGAAGCTAAAGCCCCAAGTTTGTAAAGCGCTTTTATAGCGGCGCTTTTGAGTCGAAAATAGCCTTTCCCTATCCTCAATATATTTCAAAGTGCTTATTGTAAAGTGGCAGAAGCAATTGCGGGCAAATGTGGATCTACCGCCTTATTTGTGAATGCCCACCAAAGTGTGGGTTTAAAGGCCTTGCTCCTATTTGGTACACCTGAGCAGCAGCTCAAATGGCTGGCGCCCTTAGCGCGCGGTGAGCAATTGGCTGCATTTTCTTTAACAGAACCCAATGCCGGATCGGATGCGGCTGGTATTGATGGTATGGGAAGGGCGCTATCATATGAACCTGAAGGGGGAATATCAACTTTCGGGGGGCGTCCCTTGCGCATCATTTTGGGATTATTTGTCATAGTGGTGTTATTTTGCCAGTTTGGTGTATTATTTGCCTCATCTTAAAACATCAAACTTCATCTCGATTCTCATAGTGCAAAGCACTGACTTGGGATAATGGTTAAGTGAAAGTATCATACTTTTTATGGACGTAATTTTTAAGTAAAGTTTTTATTTAGTTATATATAGATTTTAGTGAAACTTATACAAGTTTAGTTATAATATTTATAATTTTCTATAAAAAAGGGATAAATATGAATCCTCTTAATTTTCCAAGTTTCTCAGTAATCTCAGAAAATGCGAATCGGTTTTTTGAAGATCCTAAGGTTAGTGTATTTGCCTTAACTGTTCTTTTTGCTTCTTTTGTATTTAAAAGACCGAAGCCTTGTTTAATCACGAGCTCTACAATAATTGATGAAAAAAAAATGAAGGAGTGTGGAGAAGTTCTTTCTCAACCTACTATTCATGCACGGGAGATTGCCAAACTCTTGGGAGTAGCTAATCCGCATGAGTTTACTGTTTATGCGTTTCCAAAAAAATCAGACAGTTCTATGCTGGCAATGATGATGGGTTCCTCGATAATTATGATCACAAGCCAACAAGAAAAGGCTTTAAGAAGTGATCCAGATACTAGGTTTACGCGCGAAGAAGCTGAAGGGGTGCTAGCTCATGAAATCGGACATGCAACCCTTGGCCATCATCATGCCGATCATCCCCTAAAGGCTAGTTACAACTTTTTTTATGATCATGAATATGATTTTAATGATCCTGCTTCAAGTAAGAAATTGGATACTCTTCACTACGCAAGCCTTAGGGCTCAAGAGCGAGAGGCTGATCTCTTTACCATAAGAAATTCCCAATTAGCTCAGGGATTGATTAATCGCTTGAAACGAGAACAGATCGGCAAGCCACCTGAAATTTCATCACCGATGGATTCACATCCAACTATTACCGAACGAGTCGCTTATTTAATCGAAGCTCTAAGTCAACAAACTGGAAGAGATGATCTCGTCGTACATTGTTTTAGCAATCACTCTCAAACTATGCCAAGGACTGCTCCATAATGCAGTCGTCCTTTATAGGGTGTTGTATAATTAACAATAGTTTTTAAAATTATTATTAATAAATTTAAGGCATTCTTAAATATTAGTCTGTAATTAGAGTATTAATAAACTTTAAAGAAGTGGTGATGATACCAAATAATTTAATTATCAAGCATTAAGCAGGATTAGTCCAATGATAATGTTGCCAGTAGAAAAACCATTCGAGTTTAGGCATGAGCCTGTTGAGTGTTTTCTGTTTCTCTCTTAGAAATCGGGGTTGGGCTAGGCCTAACCCCGATCTATATATCATAAAATATTCCCCATAGGGCAAACTCATTTTCAGAGCTTTATGGAGCTATTTGATTAAAAAATATCACTGGATTTTGAACAGTATATGATAATGGTTCCGCAAGACCGCTACTGCTGTTTATTGATACCTCTAATGCTATAATTGTACCCGCATTTAAAAACTTAATCGTTTGTCCGGATGCGGATGCAAAAGGTACAAGACCTGTTCCGCTTGGATAAATCGTAAATGTTACTTTAGGTTCAATTCTAGAAAATGGATTCTGAATGATTAAAGCTGCACTTACATCTGCTGGAGGACCTACTGAAGTAACTGGTGTTGGTACTTCAATTGTAAAAGTCCATCCAATTAAATATGTGCCTGGTTGAGTTACTGTAAATTGAGATCCATTTCCAAAAGCAGAACGCGTAATAGTACCAGATGTTGCTTGGTCATTGTCAAAAAGAACTGGCTGAGGGTTGCCGTTATCAGTGATTAGAGAATTTGTCGCACTTTCCGCCGAAAGATAATTGATGAATCCTAAGGGCCCTGTGGGCCCCATGGCGCCTGCTAGTCCTGCCGCCCCTGTCGGTCCTGCCGCACCATCTACTCCTGCAGCCCCTGTCGGTCCTGTCGGTCCTGCCGGTCCTGCTAGTCCTGCTGCCCCTGCTGCACCATCTGCCCCTGCTGGTCCTGCTGGTCCTGTAGGGCCTTCCCTTCCTCTTTTAGCACAATTCTCAAAGAATGGGGAAGAATTCTTACATTTACATCGACATAATAAACCTTTTCCATGCTCTTTACTCCAAAGCTCATCATCTGATCTCTCGTAACCCATAAGCGGAGCATTAAAAAAGAATGATAACGATAAACAAGCCATCATGACAAACTTTAAAAAAAATGTTTTAAAGGTTCTATTTGAAAATAAATTCTCATACCGACAATCTCCATAGTTCTTCTAAATGTTAAAAAAATAATTTTTCAATTCTTCTATATGCAAATGATGCCTCTTTGGCAACATTCTCATAACGATGTCTGTAATAGCAAACTGACAATATTCCCGCATTAAAAATATTTATTGATATTCTTAAACAATTAGGGCTCGGTCGCAAATAAATCATCCTCTTCCGCCTAAGCTTTTTAAAGGCTGACACCGAAAATTATGCCGAAAATAATAATTAGTGTTTGGCAAAGCCCCTGGAGTGCGTCAGCTCTGCTGCGCCCTTTAATTCAGGAGATCTGTTGAAGCCGAATATAACGCTTTCGAAATCAAGTTATTTTAGCATTTGTCCTCCTATATATATTAGGGGCTTAAGATGATTTTCTGAATTAAAGGGCGCAGCAGAGCTGACGCACTCCAGGGGCTTCGCCAAAGAAATATTATTTTTTTATAACCTGAAAATTAAATTCCAATTGTTCCAATCGTTCTTATCGTTATATCGTTCCCATCGTTATATCGTTCTTATCGTTATATCATTTGTTTTCACCAGAGTTAGCGATTACCGCGATTTAATTGCTAAAGCCTCATTATTTTCCCCTCTCCTTCCGGCTCCCCTCAAAAGTCTAAGCTGTCAATTTAAAACAAAATTTGATAAAAAAAAGATAAGTGCCAAATCCTTTAAATCTTAGAAAGCTAAAGCTACTTGCATCCAAGAACAGATAAGAATGAGTATCTAGCATCTAGTATCTAGCATCATCTAGCATTTAGCATCTAAGTCTTAAAGCATACATATTATTATTATTTAAAATATTTTGAGGGTCTATCATGGACGAGCAGCAAAAACGAATGGTTGAAGAACTTCTTTTTGGCGGCGAAGCTAAAGCCCCAAGTTTTGCAAAGCGCTTTTATAGCGGCGCATTTGAGTCGAAAATAGCTTTTCCCTATCCTCAATAT
>JACDGH010000135.1 GCA_013815395.1 Parachlamydiaceae bacterium | reverse complement strand
TGGAAATATAATGAATGAGTAAATCGATATTGCTTTGAATAAAGGCTTCTTCATTGCTGACGAGACTGTTCTGCGAGACAACGACTTCAAAATAGTCCTTAAAGCCATTTTGATAAAGATCGTTAACTAAATCATAAGTCATCTGGCTGGTCTTAACGACATCTACCAAATGTTTATTTCTAAGCACTTCAGCATTAAAAGCTCCGAGCGCATTTTCAGTCTCCTCAAGAGCACCTAATACTACTTTTTGATATTCAAATAAAACTTGCTCGGCTTTGAATTTATTAAATTGAATGTCTTGTTCAATCAAGCGACTGTTAAAGATGGGAAGCAACAATTGAGGGCCGGCGATCCACGTATTGCTACCGCTGCTTAATAAAGAGGGGAGATGAGTGCTAATGTCGCCTATAAATCCTCGCAAAGAAAAACGGGGAAACAAATTGGCAATGGCACTGCCAATATGTTCTGTTGCTGCAGCTAATTCTCTTTCGGCTTTGCGAATGTCTGGTCGCCTTCTGAGAAGCTCAGAAGGTATACCAATTGGTCGGTCTGTAGGAAGTGAGGGTAAGGCCCCACAAACACATATCAATTCCTCATAAAGCTCAGTGGGTGGATGTGCTAAAAGGACCGATAGTCGATAAATTGCTTTATTTACAGCAAATTCAAGGAGTGGCTTTTTAATCTCAAGGAGGCTTAGCTGCTCCTGTGATTGATTTTGGCTGACATCATTAGCTAGTCCTGCAGCCACTAAATCGCTAGTTAATGCTACAGTTTCTTTTTGAGCGTTGATATTTTTTGAAACCAAAAGAAGTTGCTGTTGATAGCCCCTTAATTCAATATAATTCCTACCTACTTCTGCGGAAAGAATCACCCAGGCATCATTTAGACTTTCTTGCGCCGATTCAAATTCCGCTTTAAAAGCAGAGATTTCATGAGCTGTTTTACCAAAGAGGTCTATTTCCCAATCGGCATCGAAGCCTATTTCAAAAATATCGATATTTTTTTTGCTCGAATGTCGCTCACACTTTTTTGTGCCTAGTATATTATTTAGCGTCTTCTGATTATAGTACGCGTGGTCATAATTAACAGATCCATCAATATGTGGCAGCAGATCAGCTTTTTTTCCCGCATAAATTCGTCTCGCTTGAGACACTCTCGAGGCTGCTATGGAAATGTCTAGATTCTGCGAGGCGGCTCTCTCTATCAAGGAATTCAAAACAGGATCATTTAATGATTCCCACCAGACAAATTGCTCGAGGTTATTTTCACACATGCCTTGAGGGATAGGATTATGCCACTCGCAAGGAATATTCATCTCCGGCGGAATATATTTTGGACCTACTGTACAGGCAGTTAAAGTGGTAAAAAAAATAAAATTTTTAAAAAGTGAAATGGCCAAAGATGAAGTTTGCCTCTGCATACGTTTTGCAATGGTGATTTTCATATTAGATAATAGGCTTTTATGAACGCTCATATTAAACCTATTCCTGAGGTTTGTTATCCGAATATTTAGCTTCAATATACACATCCATTTGTTGTCCAATAAAAACCGGTTGATCGCCTAATTTAATTCGATAAATAATATTCAAAACGTCGGTATCGACTTTTTCAGAAATATCATTGGTTAGATTTTCCTTGTTCACTAATATGGGCTCGATTCTAATAAATTCTAAAGGGAATTTATATTGTCGATCGCCTTGCAAGAAAGCCACCGCCTGAGCATCAGATCGAAAATGTGGGACATCATATTGGTTAATACTTACCTTTAGATTTAATTCATCGGTGTTGCCAATAATCATAAGCGGCACTCGCGAGGTGTCATTTGAAGGAACTTCTCCTTCGCGAATTTTGATTTGTAAGATAGTGGCATCATCAGGGGATTTAACAATAGTGCGTTGGAGATTGCTTTTGCTTTGCATCACTTGAGCTTTGGCTTGTAACACTTTAAGTTGCGCGATATCTAAATCAGGCTTCCATGTGCCAGCTTTGACTTTATTTAAAGCAGCTTGGGCCTGTTGCTGCTTCGCAAGAGCTAGCTGATAACTAAAGGCACGTCGGTTAGATTCTTCACGGCTTAAAGCCCTGGAATCTTTAAGATTTTTAACCATCTCATTTTGAGTGTATGCTTGTTCGACATCTAATTCAGCATTTTTAAAATTAGCTTCTGCTGCAGTCAAATCTTCAGAACGCGGTAATGCTTTCACTTTTTTTAAATTGGCTAATGCTAGCTGATAGTCAAGTTCACGCAACATGACTTCAGCTTGAAGATCATTGCTTTCAAATTTGACTAATTCATCACCTTTTTTAACTTTTCCACCTACTATTACAGGAACCTTTTCTACAATTCGATTGATAGAAGCTCCAATATTAATATTTCCCCCTCCCGCTTCTACGACGCCAACTCCAAATACAAAAGTTTTAAAAGGGGAGGAAAATGGATTAGTTTCAGTCTCGATCGATGTTGATTTATCTTGATGCCCTATATAGAAGAAAAGTAAAAGGAGGAAACATAGCGAAACAATGAAAATAATATAATAATAATTCTTGTTCATACGGTTTCATCCTCTATAATTTGTCCATCATCGATATTAACCACACGATCTGCACATTCAAAAATGCGATGATCATGCGTGACTACCAAAACGGCTTTGGAAAAATCTTTTGCTAAGTTACGTAAAAGGGCCATGACTTCCATTCCAGCAGTATGATCCAATGAACTTGTTGGTTCATCACATAAAATTATACTTGCGTCTTTGATCATTGCCCTGGCTATTGCTACACGTTGTTGCTGTCCTTTCGATAACAATGTGGGAGACGAAAGATAACGTTGGTCCAAATGGAAACGTTTAAGCATTTCTATCGCTCTTTTCTGGGCTTCTTTTTGACTAATCCCATCAATAAGTAATGGTAGTGCTACATTATCTGCTAGGTTGAGAGAAGGGACCAAAAAGTATGATTGGAAAACAATTCCTAATTGATCCTTGCAAAAATTGGTTTTTTCTTTTTCACTCATTTTGCTAGTATCTTTTCCTAATAACCATAATTGTCCTTCATCAGGAGTTAAGATATTTGCAAAAATTGACAAAAGAGTTGTTTTGCCAGAGCCGGAAGGACCCACCAATAAAGTAAGTTGTCCTTTAAAAATATCTAAATCGATTCCTTTGAGCGCTTCCACTCGATTTTCTGGAGGACCATAGTATTTTTTTATACTTTTGCACCTGATGGCAATTTCATTCATTCTTAATTTCCCATCACTATTTTTGGATCAATAGCAAAAATCTTTCTGATGCTTAATCCTGCTGTAAAGAGGCAAATTGACATGACAATTAAGCCTGTAAAAAGAAAAAGCTGCCAAGGAAAATAAAAGGCTAAGGTTGTGTCTTTTATGGCAAAGCCCCACAATAAAGTGCAAATAATCCCCAAACAAAATCCAATACTGCCCACAACAAAAACTTGCAGAGCGATCATTTTCAGTATCATTGTTTTAGAGCCTCCTAAAGCCTTGATTAAGGCGTAATATATTAGGTTATGTTCCGTCATCATATAAAAAGTTTGCCCAGCAATGGATAAGCCGACAATGAAGGCTAAAATAACAGAGAGGGCAAAATTTATTAATATCCCCGTTTCTAAAAAAAATTTTTTAATTCGAGAAGTCATCTGATCTTTTGTTAATGCTAAAAGTCCATTTTGTAAGTTTATTTTCTTGATGACTGCATTGACATCAGCATCTGGATTAGTCTTTACTAATATAAAGCCCATATGTTTTTTTGCGGCGGGGTTTAATTTCATATATAAGCTATTGGCTACATAGATTATCGGCTGGGGATAAAATCCCCGTGAAGGTTTGGATATACCGACAACAACAGTCCTTCGATGATTTATTTCAATTTCATCACCAATTTTAATGGGTTTCAGAGTTCCATCAGGCAACTTTTCGGCTAGAGCGTTGTTCGCAGAAAAGGTGTCTATAATGATCCCACCCTCCCTATGCAAATCTCTGAGTTTACCTGCTAACATTTTTATGGGACCCCCTATCAAACTTGCATCATCAATTCCATAGATAACCCCAATATCATAAATACCGGTGGAAGTGCTTAAAGGCAGTTGCATTAAATTAAAAGGTTCTGCCCATTCCACTCCAGGAACACTGCGTACAATATTAACACGGTCTTTTGGTATGGTTCTAATTTTTTCATCACTTTGCGTAGCTGGATCAATGACCCAAATATTGGCCTGAGGCGTATCGGAAACAATGCGATAAGATCGATTCATCAATCCTAAAAAAATGGCGGATTGTTGTGAGATCAGCAAAGTCGCCAAAAAAATTCCGAAGATCACCCCTATCAAGGCAGCCCGATTTCCAATTAACATTTTAAGCGCTAAAATATTCATATTTCACAACGGTTGTGGGTTACTCGTTTTTTAAATTAAGACGAGTGGTTGCCAGTAAATTTGTGTATAGCATTATCTTATATTTTAATCCGACGAGAAAAGAGTATCGCAAATAGAAGTAACATAGTATTAAGGGGTAAATCCAAGTTTTCAGGATCTATGTTCAAATTAAAAAAAAATTTATTTTTAATCTTTTTTGTATTGTGCACAATTCAACTTTTTTCGTTGGAAAAACTGGCTATACAAAGGGCAGATCAAAGTCTTATCGATGCCTATCTAACTATTCCGCAAGATGTTGAGCAATTTCCCTTGATCTTGCTAGTGCAAGGTTCAGATGCTGAAACAGTAATTAACAATCACAAAGCCCTCGCGGATCGATTTAATCCCTATGGAATTGCGATTCTTTCAGCAGAAAAACGCGGCATCAATGCTGATGGAAAGGATACACCGCAGTTTATAGAATTTGATTTTTTTGAATATAGACTTCAAGATTTCTCGACGATTTTACAAGCACTCGATCACGGTTTAATAAAAAAATGGAACGGGGCATTAATCATTTTAGGGGGTTCTGAAGGAGGAAAAATAGCTCCTAAGCTTGCTTTGCAATTCCCCTCGCATGTTGTTGGTGTTATCCTAATAGGATCAGGAGGTGGTCTTTCTTTTGGGGAGGAATTAAAATTTCAAATTGAAACTTCTTTAAATAATATGAATCTTGTTTATAAATTTTGCTTTAAAATCCGAGATATACTCATTCCACGTAAAATAGATGCAAAATACTTAAAAATTTTAGAACAGCCGGATTCTCTTGAAATGTGGTATGAAAAAACTTTTCGTTGGTGGGCTTCTTATTTAAAATACGATCCTTTACCGGAAATGTTACAAATCAACATCCCTATTTATATGATTCATGGGGCTCTTGATCCAAAAATTCCTGTAGAAAGTGCTGATGCAGTCAAAGCAGCTTTTGATGAAGCTAGTAAGCACAACATCACCTATGTTTGCTATTCCGATTTAGAGCACTCGCTTAAAGGACGCGATGATGTCTATCATTCCATGATTGAGTGGATTAAAAAGATTTTCCAAAATTAAATTAGAACTATAGAGTGATTACAAAAAAAGCCTTGATCAACATCTTAAATATGTGATATGGTTTTCCATAAGTTACAAGGATTCTCTGCTGTGAGAAAATTCAATAAATTCATTCCGCGCACTCCAAAATATTACGATGGCACACGTGTTACCACGCACAAATTTAGCGACTTGCTGCCAGTGGTTTTATCTCAAATTAGTGACACTTATCAAGATCGCCCTGACCTTATCCTGTCATCCTGGCCTGAAGTTATCGGCTCGAAATTAGCTTCAATGACACAAGCTATTTCTTTTTTTGATGGTGTGTTAACGGTTAAAGTTAAAAATTCAACTCTGCATAGTTTACTGAGTCGACACGATAAGGCACGTATTTTGGCTGCTCTTAGGCAGAGATTCTCAAAAATTTACATACAAAATATAGTATTTAGAATAGGTTAATCAATTTTACAAGGCTGTCTCCATGGCTAATGATACAAGAAGCACAGAAGATACCCCAACCACCGAAGCTAAAGAGTATAATGCTAGTTCGATAACGGTACTCGAAGGTTTGCAAGCGGTGCGTGAGCGACCCGGCATGTACATCGGTGATACAGGCGTTAGCGGCTTACATCAACTTGTATATGAAGCCGTCGATAACTGTATTGATGAAGCAATGGCAGGGCATTGCACTGCAATATATGTTATTCTGCATAAAGATAATTCTGTTACCGTTGAAGATAATGGTCGTGGTATTCCTGTTGAAAAACATGAAAAGGAATCGATTAAACGTGGACGCGATGTTTCGGCCCTAGAAATTGTCATGACAGTATTGCATGCCGGTGGTAAATTTGATAAAGACACATACAAAGTGTCTGGTGGCTTGCATGGTGTGGGCGTTTCGTGTGTGTGTGCGCTTTCTAAAAAGATGGTTGTTCAAGTTTTTAAGCTAGGAAAAACTTACGAAATGGAGTTTGCGCAAGGAAAGGTTCAGCGCCCGTTGGCTGTCCTAGGCGACACTTCCAAGCGTGGTACAAAAATCACCTTTTGGGTCGATGAAACAATCATGCAGGTGAGAGAATATGATTATGATATTCTAGCTAAGCGCTTGCGTGAGCTTGCTTTCTTGAATAAAGGCATCAATATTTATTTTCATGATGAACGCAATGATAGTAAAGACGATGTTAACTTTTGCTATACTGGCGGTTTGTTATCTTTCGTTGCTTACCTAAATGAAAATAAAGCACCCATCTTTCCTACTCCGGTGTATTTTCATGGGGTGCGTCAAGGTGATGATGGACCAATTGAAATGGAGGTGGCCTTACAATGGAACCAAACCTACGTCGAAAATGTTTATTCATTCGTCAATAATATATCCACAAAACACGGTGGCTCACATCTTACGGGCTTTTCTACAGCGCTAACCCGAGTGCTTAATAGTTACATCAAGAGCCATAACCTTTTAAAATCTGATAAAATTTCCATTAGCGGCGAAGACATGCGTGAAGGTTTGACCGCCGTGGTGTCTGTTAAAGTTGCCAATCCCCAATTTGAAGGGCAAACAAAACAACGTTTAGGAAATAGCGATGTAGCTTCAGTCGTTCAGCAGATCGTCGGAGAAGAATTAACCATTTTTCTCGATGAAAATCCAGCTATAGCAAAAATGATTTCTGAAAAAGCTATTATCTCAGCTCAAGCCCGTGAGGCAGCCAGAAAGGCCCGTGAACTAACTCTGCGTAAATCAGCTTTAGATAGTGGCCGTTTACCAGGTAAATTAACGGATTGCCAAGAGAAAAATCCTGAAC
>JACDGH010000134.1 GCA_013815395.1 Parachlamydiaceae bacterium | reverse complement strand
GCTTCGCAGTCATTTTGTTGAAGAAAATGGAGATGAGGTCTGATTCTAAAATGGGGGCTTAAGGCCAATAAATTGGGCTCTTACCTAGACTTAAAAGATATAAAGGACATAAAGAACCTTAAAGGGTAGCCTAAAGATCCTAAAAGTCCCTGTTGTTACCTTAAATCCTTTAAGTCTTTTTGTCCTTAAGTCCTTTATGTCCTTTTCGTCCTTTAAGTTAATTGCAAAAGTAGATGGCTGACTTATTTCTTAGGGCCGCTTTTATACGTTTTAGAGGCTATGGGGAAACGCAGAGGCGGGGAGGAGCGCTGAGACGCAGAGAGCTAAACCCTTAGCTTTCAGCGATTTCATTAGCATTTAAAATTATGAAATCTTTAAGGATTGTCTTACACCCTTCTCAGCGTCTCTGCGTTCCTCCCCGCCTCTGCGTTTCCCCTTAGCCTCTAAAATGTATAAAAGCAGCCCTAAGAAAGCCTGCATTTACTTTTGCAATTATCTCTTCCGGGGGAAGGATCATCATGCTTTTCTTCACAAAAAGCATTTCATTATATTATCTAACCCCGGGTTCAGCTAATCGTTGTTTAAGGGTTTCAAGCTCTTCAGTAATGGCTTTAGGAAGCTTCTTACCAAACATGCTCAGGTAACTTTCCATTTCCTTCACTTCAGCTAACCATTCATTTGGGTCCACATGCAACAATTGTTGCATGGCCCCTGGCGCCAATTGCAATCCTGTCACATCCAAACTATCTAAAGCGGGCACAAAACCTATAGCCGTCTCTAATGCATTACCTTCTCCCGTCACTCGCTCAAAAACCCATTTTAATACACGACTATTTTCACCAAATCCTGGCCACAACCATTCTCCCTGAGCGTCTTTGCGAAACCAATTAACATAGAAAATTTTAGGCAATTTATCGGGAGATTTACCGCTGCCCACATCTAACCAATGCTTAAAGTAATCTCCCATGTTGTATCCACAAAAGGGTAGCATCGCAAAAGGATCATGCCGCAGTTTTCCTACTTCCCCAATAGCCGCAGCAGTAGTTTCTGATGAAACTGACGCTCCCATAAAAGTGCCATGCTGCCAATTGAACGACTCACACACTAATGGAACCACTGATGATCGTCTTCCACCAAAAAGAATCGCGGAAATAGGAACACCAGCAGGATCCTGCCATGCTTCATCAATCACAGGACATTGATTTGCCGGAGCAGTGAAACGGGAATTTGGGTGCGCCGCTTTTAATGCAGAACCTGGATGCCAATCCTGTTTTAACCAACTATTTAAGTGCTCTGGAGGCTTGGGCGTCATTCCCTCCCACCACACATCCCCGTCATCAGTCAATGCTACATTAGTAAATATGACATTTTCCTGAAGTGATTTCATAGCATTAGGGTTAGAAATCATAGACGTGCCAGATGCTACTCCAAAAAAACCGGATTCAGGATTAATTGCTCTTAAAGTGCCATCTTCAGCAAACTTCATCCATGCAATATCATCTCCAACTGTTTCTACTTTCCATCCAGGCAAGGAAGGGGTTAACATAGCTAGATTAGTCTTGCCACAGGCACTTGGAAATGCTGCAGCTATGTAGATCTTTTTACCCTGTGGGTTAGTGATCCCTAAAATAAGCATGTGCTCAGCCAGCCAGCCTTCATCACGGGCCATAACCGATGCAATACGCAAAGCTAAACATTTTTTTCCTAGGAGGGCATTACCACCATAACCACTTCCAAACGACCAAATAGCCCTTTCTTCCGGAAAATGTACGATGTATTTTTCCTTATTACAAGGCCATGAAACATCTTTTTCACCAGGCTGTAAAGGTTTACCAACGGAATGTAAACCAGGAACAAAGCTTTCATTGCCCAAAACATTAAGTACAGCCTTCCCCATATGTGTCATAATGCGCATATTACATACGGCATAAGGAGAATCCGTGATTTGGACGCCAATATGTGCAATCTGAGAGCCAAGAGGCCCCATACAGAACGGTATAACATACATAGTTCTTCCGCTCATGCACCCACTAAAGAGCCCTTTTAATTTTTGTTTCATTTCTATAGGATCGCACCAATTGTTAGTTGGGCCAGCATTTTCTTCTTTTGAAGAGCAAATAAAGGTGAAGTCCTCAACACGTGCGACGTCCCCCGGATCCGATCGACATAAGTAGCTATTAGGTCGTTTGGCGGGGTTCAGCTTAATCATGGTCCCCGACCTAACCATCTTTTGGCACAGTTCATCATATTCCTGAGGGCTGCCATCACATAGCCAGATGCTGTCTGGGCGGCACAACTCAGCCATTTCTACAATCCATTTCTGCAAAGGCTGATTAGTAGTCCATTCATTAAGCGGACTATTAATCTTATTTAATATGCTCATAACGCTCTTTGTCTTAGGTTAACGACTTGCGACGTTTGAATTTATCTAAATATTCTAAAGCTTTACCCGTACCCAAACAAACTGCTAAAAGCGGGTTTGAAGCTATAATCACAGGTAATCCAGTCTCCTTAATCAAAGCCTTATCAAGCCCTTTAATTAAAGCACCACCGCCGGCAATAACCATTCCCCGTTCAACCAGATCAGCTGCTAATTCTGGAGGACATTTCTCAAGAGTTAACTTAACATTTTCAATAATCTGTTGAATCGGCTCTGCTAAGCACTCCCGAATTTCAACGGAATTAATGCGCTTAGTCACCGGCAAGCCAGCTACCTGATCGCGACCTCTTACTTCCATTTCAAGCTCATTACCGCCTAAGGAATAGGCCGAGCCGATGGTCATTTTAATTTCTTCAGCAGTACGTGGACCAATCATCAAATTATAAGTACGACGCATATAGTTGATGATACACTCATCAAATTCATCCCCTGCAATGCGCAATGAGCGTGACTCCACAATGCCGCCTAACGAAATAATGGCAATTTCTGTAGTTCCACCACCAATATCAACGATCATATTAGCTACTGCTTCATGCACAGGCAACTCCACGCCAATAGCAGCGGCCATTGGCTCTTCAATAAGAAGCACTTCCTGGGCCCCGGCATGCAAGGCTGAATCTTCTACAGCACGTTTTTCTACGCCTGTAATCCCTGAGGGAACTGCAATAAGGATTTTTGGTCGAAATAAACTGCGTGCAGGTGTGACGCGCTTAATCAACGCTTTGAGCATCCCTTCGGCAATTTCGAAATCAGCAATAACGCCATCTTTCATAGGACGCACAGCATGAATCTTCCGCGGCGTCTTACCTAGCATGGCTTTAGCTTTATGCCCCACAGCCAACACTTCATTAGTTACTGAATCTACTGCAACTACAGAAGGTTCAGCCAGCACAATCCCTTTACCGCGCACAAACACCAAAGTGTTTGCCGTTCCGAGGTCGATGCCAATATCATTAGAAAACACCCCCCGGAATTTCGTCAATTTGCCAAAGGCTGAACGTACGAATTGTGTGGCGATATCTCTAAAACCCGATTGACCTTTTTTGCTCATGTCATCCATTTCCTTGTAATAAACACTAGGTTTGCAACAATTCTAACACTTCTTCCCAAGTGAGTTTGCCGATAGCCTCTTCGTCGCAACTGACGATTTTTTTAACTAATCCGCGTTTTCGATTTTGTAGCTCCATGATTTTCTCTTCGATGGTATTTAAAGTCACGAGCTTATACGAAGAAACTGAATTTTTTTGTCCAATACGATGAACGCGGTCCGTGGCCTGATTCTCCACTGCCGGATTCCACCACATGTCATAATGCACTACAGTGTCAGCTCCGACCAAGTTAAGGCCCGTGCCTCCAGCTTTAAGGGAGACTAAAAACACCGGTGTCGTTTCATCTTCGTTAAAACGTTTAACAATGCTAAGGCGGTTTTTACTTGAACCATCGAGATATTCAAAGCGAATCCCCTGCTGCTGCAAATCTTCACGCATAATATTCAACATGCGCGTGTATTGGCTAAATATCACTGTTTTATGCTTACCTTGAATAAGAGTCTGCAGCAATTCCATCAACATGTCATATTTTGCTGAATCCCCTACTTCCACTTTTTCCTTAGCAAAAATAGCAGGATGACAACAGATCTGTTTCAAGCGGGTCAAGGTGGCTAAAATGTGAATTTGAACTTTATCAAAACCTTCGCGCTTCACTAATTGAGACAGCTCCTCACGCGCCGATTGCGCATAAGAATGATACAATTCCCTTTGCACTTCAGAAAGGTGGCAATGATACACAATTTCAGACACCGGTGGAAGATCTGATAAAACATCTTTTTTCATTCTTCTAAGGATGAAGGGAGATACTTTCTTGCGCAACGCTTCCATATTAAGGCCTTTCGGCTGGCTAGGATTACGAATGTATTTTTCTACGAAGCGATCGTAAGTGCTCAATAAACCTGGCATGAGAAAATCAAAAAGACTCCATAATTCGTCCAAAGAATTCTCAATCGGAGTACCCGTAAGGATCAATCGATGGTGGGCCTGGATCATTTTAACGGATTTGGCATTGCGTGTGCCTCGATTTTTGATGTGCTGCGCTTCATCTAGAATGGCATAGGCAAAAGGCACACTTTTATAAATTTCAATGTCTTTTTGCAACAAGCTGTAGGAAGTGATGACCATATCGAAATTTTTTATTTCAGTGAGCAGCTTTTTCCGTTGGATCGGAGTGCCATCTACGGCCAGAATCCTTAAGCTTGGATTGAACTTATTAAATTCTTCTTTCCAGTTGTACACTAATGAAGTGGGACAAACCACCATCGATATTGTATCCGGATGCTGTATCTTGTGCTGGGTTAAAGTAATAATTGCCTGTAATGTCTTACCAAGCCCCATATCATCAGCCAGGATGCCATTTAGATGCATCTGCTGCAAGCGGCCTAACCAATCAACCCCTTCTGTTTGGTACCCTCGTAATGTGGCTTTAATAACCTCGGGAATCGCTCTTGGCAACAATGGCTTAGTGCCCAACATTTGCTGCTGGATTTCCAAAAGTGTTTTGGACATCGAAAACTCGATGGCCAACCCCTTGAATAACTCAGCATCGATGCTTGCCAAGCCCCATAATGGGCGCTCTTCTTTATGATCATCGAGCTTATTCACGCCGATATCATCGAAAATTTGGACGATAGGCATGAGTTTTTCTAGATCGAGCACTAATATTTTATTGGATCGGAATACGGGGCCTTCTCCACCCTTTTTCTTAAGCTGTTTCTTGGATGTTAACTCTATGAAAGCTCGCTTTGCAGATAAACATTCCCACAATTGATCTATGGTTGTTCCATTCAAATGACCCTCTACTTTCAAATCAACTTCATAGACATCAACGCGACTACCTTCTTTAAGAGAGAGTTTAAACGAAGTGTTGTCGTAAATAAATTGATCTAATAAGTTTTCGGGACAATTAAATTTCACGCGATGTTGATTGCGCGGAATGACCTCGGTCATAAAATCGACAATTTTCTTATCGTTTTTAGCTTTATAGACTCCATTCATTGGGTCATATAGGAAATCTTGAAACAGATCTTCGATGATTTTCTGCTCTTCTGCCAAATTGCGCGCAAGCACGCCATGTTTTGTGGTGAAGGGAAGAATATGGTCGAGAGTTAATTTTGAGGCAGCGGCCGGCACCTTAATTTTATCGTACACAAAATTCAAACTTGCTTCTAGTTCACCATCTAAATAATGGATTTCACATTCGGCGCCAAGTTGGCCCACAAAAGGTAAGGTGACGAAACGCTCGATAACGTCTCGGTTAGCCACTTCAGCGAATCGCATGAACTCCGGTAAGGAATTTTCTACAAATGTGCCAAATAAAGGTTCAGGAATGGTGATGTTGCGTAGGAGTAATAAATTGCGTAGATGCTTTCGCTTTAAATGGGACTGAAAACAGAAATAAGTGTTTTTATAAATCATCCCAGGCTTGGCACATTCAAAAAAGCAAACTTCCTCCGGTTTTGTAACTTTGCCATCTAACAAAATACCCGGATTTAATAGAATTTTCGGTGCAGGATATTCCAAATATTCCAATTCCACACGCAATTGTGCAGGCGATAGCGAAAAACGTAAAGGTTCTTCCAAACTGCCGCAATAAAAGCATGGCAGTGGCAATAAGTCCATCTCTCCTTCTTCACCCGCTGTACTTGAATTGCATATAGCGGGGTTGGCTACTGCAATCTCATAGGCGCGGGATAGTATAGTGCCAAAAGCCTCTAAATCAAGCTGGGCTACACGCAAGTTCCTATCTTCTTTGCCTGCATCGGGATATCTTGCAACAGACATAATCAAAGTGAGCACTTCCGCACCGCAAGTATCAAAGGATTGAGGCGTAAAGAAATAGCGCTTAGTGCCAATGTATAAAGCTTCTCCATAGCGCACGGAATCGAAAAAATCTTTGATATCTGGAATATTTAAGGGTTTTGAGCGGTAGGGCAAACGCAGAGCCAATTGAATTTCGGGATGGCTATGATGATGATTAGGATGTTCACCGGCGTGAAGAGGTTGAGAAAATACTACGGCTAATTCAGCCCGATCCTGTTCTAAAGCTTCGCTTGGAAGGAAAAAGGGGGATTTACCAAGGATCTGCGAAGCACCGATATATTCTTGCAATAATTCTTTCTGATTTTTTCGTCCGCGCCGCACAACTTCTTTTGTTTCGGCCTCTTTAAAAGTCTCGCGCAATGTCGCCTTTTCGGTCTCATCGACATCTTTGGCCTGCTCCAAATCAGTTTCATGGGAGTAGTTCACTAGAATTTCATCAAAATGCACTTCTAAATAAAAAAGAAAAGCTGCCAAATGCTGGCAGTCGTATT
Source organism: Parachlamydiaceae bacterium (assembly GCA_013815395.1). GTDB lineage: Bacteria > Chlamydiota > Chlamydiia > Chlamydiales > Parachlamydiaceae > JACDGH01. Next base: position 515 of record JACDGH010000134.1, on the reverse strand, counting down.
TATAGGGACAATCGCAATCCGAATCAATGGCGATTGAATCTCTGCGATTTATCTCAATTTCACATTGGTAAAAATTGTCAAAATTTCCCGAAACTCTACACTGTAAGCGCACTGTTTGTGCACTAAATTTGACAATTTTTGCAGAAAGCACTGCATGCTTTTCGCATAAAGCACGTCCATCTTTCAATATCGACGGTGAAAATTCCTGCTTAAGTTTACGGAAATTGAGCATTGTTCTTCTCTATTAAAAGTGTTTTTCCTAGTCTTGAGAGTAACTTTAACCATCAGCCGCTTTTCTGTGCCGCTCATTCGCGCGCAGTATAGCTCGCCAAACACAAGTTGTCATCATCTTTTATCTGTTTTTCCCTCACTAATCAATCAAAAAGAAATTATAAACGAAATCTTGTTCGAAAAATTGAATTGTTAAATCAGGGTAGCTGGGCGTCTCGCTGCTTCCATAAATCAAATGACTTGCTAAAAGCAATTCGAGACGCCTTGGCTAGGCAGCCCAAACC